>JACMOW010000097.1 GCA_014377775.1 Pedobacter sp.
AATGACAAAAAGTCAGTTTCAATTGGTCATATCGACAGTTTTAAGTATAAAACGGCTATAGAAATGCGTTTTGCAGATTTAGATATGATGGGTCATGTAAATAATGCAGTTTATTTTACCTACATGGAAATTGGTAGAACCAAATATTGGGAACATGCGATAAAATGGGATTGGCATAAAACTGGAGTAGTAATTGGTCAGGCCTCAATCGATTATATTGCCCCTATATTGCTGAACGATAAAGTAAATATGTACGTTCGTACTTCAAGAATTGGAAGTACAAGTTTTGATCTGGAGTATTTAATCGTAAAAACGATAAACGGTAAAGAAATAACCTGTAGTAAAGGTAAAACCATTTGCGTGGCATTCGATTATAGCACAAAGAAACCAGCACTCATCCCTGATAAGGAAAGAAGCAAAATGATTGAATTCGAACAGCTTTAATTCTTTGAAATATACTTTAATTGCACATAAGAATGTTCTACCTCGCCTAACATTGCCGGATGTAATTTCTTTATCCCAACTCTAGCACTTAATAGAAATGGATAAGCAGCTAAAATTTTATCCATAATATGTTTCACTACGGTTTCCAATAGCTTTTGTGTATTTTTCATCTCTTCCAAGATGATGAAATTAACAATTTCATAATTCACTGTTTTTTGCAAATCTTCAGTTTCTGCAAACGGCGCAAAAGTTACCTCAACATCAGTCAAAAAATGATTACCAGTTAATTGCTCTTCTGGATAAAAGCCATGAAAGGCATAACATTTAACGTCTTTTAGCGCTACGGTTTGTATAAACATTCGGTTTAAAAGGGCCTAAACAATTTATTGATTATTTTCACTCAGTTTCAATCATCCTTAAGCTAAATTATTACCTTTGGGAATTGCAACATAGAGAATCAAATATAGCGTAAAACATGAACATATCAGTTAAGAAAGACCTTTACGAAGCGCCAGATTATTATATATTAGACGAACTGCTATCTGAAGAGCATAAATTAATCCGCCAGTCGGCAAGAGATTGGGTTAAAAAAGAAGTTAGCCCCATAATTGAAGATTATGCGCAAAAAGCAACGTTTCCAAAACATTTAATTAAAGGTTTAGGTGAAATCGGTGCATTCGGACCAACTATTCCGGTTGAATATGGTGGCGCTGGTTTAGATTATACTGCTTATGGCATCATTATGCAAGAACTTGAACGTGGCGACTCGGGGATCCGTTCTACCGCATCTGTACAAGGATCGTTGGTAATGTACCCTATTTATGCGTATGGAACTGAAGAACAACGCAAAAAATACCTCCCAAAATTAGCAACAGGTGAATTAATGGGTTGTTTCGGACTAACCGAGCCTGATCATGGTTCTAATCCAGGTGGCATGGTTACCAATATTAAGGATAAAGGCGATCATTATTTGTTAAATGGCGCTAAAATGTGGATTTCGAACGCACCATTTGCCGATATAGCGATAGTATGGGCAAAAGATGAAGAAGGAAAGATACGTGGTTTAATTGTTGAACGCGGAATGGAAGGTTTTAGTACGCCAGAAACACATGGGAAATGGAGTTTAAGAGCATCGGCCACAGGCGAGTTAGTATTTGATAATGTAAAAGTGCCAAAAGAAAATATATTTCCTAATATTAAGGGATTAAAAGGACCATTGGGCTGTTTAAATCAAGCAAGATACGGCATTGCTTGGGGTGCCCTAGGTGCAGCGATGGATTGCTATGATACCGCTCTACGCTACTCGAAAGAACGTATTCAGTTTGGAAAGCCAATCGGAGGATTTCAATTGCAACAAAAAAAATTAGCCGAAATGATTACAGAAATTACCAAAGGACAATTATTAGTTTGGCGTTTAGGCATTTTAAAAAGTGAAAATAGGGCAACTGCCGAGCAAATATCAATGGCCAAACGAAATAGTGTAGAAATTGCACTAGACATTGCCAGAAATGCGCGCCAGATGTTAGGCGGAATGGGAATTACAGGCGAATACCCAATTATGCGCCACATGATGAACTTGGAATCGGTAGTAACGTATGAAGGCACACATGATATCCACTTATTAATTACAGGTATGGATGTGACCGGGTTAAATGCATTCCAATAAAAGAAATGAAAACATTTAAAAAATATTACGCCTTACCTGCTCCTCCAGAAGAAGTATATTTAGCTTTAACGAAAGCCCAAAGTATTCAATTATGGACAGGTGCCGAAGTTGAGTTTACAGAAGAAGCAGGCACCGAATTTTCATTTTGGGATGGCGATATTGTAGGTAAAAATATAGAATTTGATGCCCCAAAAAAAATAGTGCAGCAATGGTATTTTGGAGAAAATACTGAGCCCTCTATCGTTACCATTAAGCTTCACGCCGATAAAAAGGGAACTTCCTTGGAGTTTGTACAAACCAATATTCCAGACGAAGACTATGAAGATTTTACAAGTGGAATAGACGAATATTATTTGGGTGGACTAGCAGATTTTTTTGAAGTGGAGTAACGCTGGTGGCAATAAAGGATATTCAGGTAAGCTTACCTTAGGCTACGCTTTTTAATTCTTAAAACATTCGTAGCTAATTGATGTTTTAACTAAAATAAATCATCAGATGGGCAGAACAATAGGAATAATATTAATCATCTTGGGAATCGTACTCTTGGTATGGACAGGATTTACCTACACCAAAAAGGAAAAAATAATCGATGCAGGACCAATACAAGTAACAGCCGATCGCGAAAAATCGGTGAATTGGCCTCCTTATGCCGGTGTCATTGTTCTGGTAGTTGGAGCGATACTTTTCATTTCGAATAAAAAAGAAATTTAATCTTTACAAATCCTATACTTCTTTACTATAACTCTTCACCCCTTCTCTTAAATTATAATGCGAAGCCATTACCTCGCCATAGGCTCCTGCGCTTCGTATGGCAATTAAATCGTTTCTGAAACTTTCGGGTAGTGGGATTTCTTTGCCAAAGCAATCGGTGCTCTCGCATATAGGGCCTACAACGTCGTAATTTACAGTGCCTTGGGGATGGGGCATGGATCGTTCGTTACCTGATAAATTCTCTATTAAGTGATAGGCCTGATACAAAGCCGGACGCATCAATTCTGTCATGCCCGCATCTAAAACGATAAAATTCTTTTTCTTGCCATTTTTAACATACAGCACTCGGCTGATTAATGACGCAGACTGCCCTACTAATGCTCTTCCTAACTCGAAATGAACTTCTTGATACGGCTTAACTTCTAAAAAATCAGAGAATACCTTAAAGTAAGTCGCAAAATCTGGTATCTGCTGATGTGGATTGTGATAATCTATTCCTAATCCACCCCCAACATTTAAGATCCGTACTTTAAACCCATGATCTTCAAACCAAGCTGAAAATTCATTCACACGATTACAAAGGTTTTTATACACTTCTAAATTGGTAATTTGTGAGCCAATATGAAAATGAATCCCAATAAATTCTAAATTTGGAGATAGGTTTAAAATCGCAGCACACGCAGGCATATCCCAAGAGTTGATGCCAAATTTATTCTCATCTAAACCGGTTGTGATGTTAGCATGGGTATGTGCATCAACATTTGGATTAATTCGGATGGCTACTTTAACGATCTTTTGTCTTGCCTCTGCAAGCGCATTAATCACTTCCAATTCTTGAAGCGATTCTACATTGAAACAGAAAATATCCCTTTCTAAGGCATCAATAATCTCTCTATCCGACTTCCCTACGCCTGCAAAAACAACTTTATCTTTTACAAAACCAATATCAATCGCCTTTTTAACCTCATTTCCGCTCACGCAATCGGCACCAAAACCAATCGCCTTTATCTTACTTAACACCATTTCGTTAAAATTCGCTTTCATGGCATAATGCACATGAAACTGATGTGCCCTGGCCGCATCCTTACAGGCATTTAAGGTTTGCTCGAGCAAATTTAAATCGTAATAATAGAAAGGAGTTTCTAATTTAGAGAAATGTGCTATATCTTTATCGGAAAACATAAAATTTGAAATTTCTAGTTATAATTTTCGTTGTCTTATTACTTGTTATTTATATGATAAATTATCTTGATTATAGGCGAAATGCCATTACTCGAAGAGAATTTGAGCGACGAATTCGATTTTTCATCGCATTAACCATACTATTGCTATTTCTTTTTTTCTATTTTAAATAAGCAATTATTCAAAAATACGATTATGCAGACTTCTCAAGGCCTCGGTTTTATCGTCTGTATTGATGAGCATCGAGATGTTGTACGCACTTCCTCCATAAGAAATCATTCGAATTGGGATATGCTTAATCGAATCTAAAACCCTAGCCGCATAGCCATGTTTCTCGGCGCTAAAATCGCCCACCACACATACAATGCTCTGATTGCTATCAATTTCTACGGTTCCAAAAGCATGTAATTCTTTGATAATTTCGTCTAAGTTATCTGTGAAATCAATGGTTAAAGAAACCGCCACTTCTGAGGTGGTAATCATATCAATTGGCGTTTTAAAACGCTCAAAAATCTCGAAAATACGGCGCAAAAAACCATAAGCCAATAACATTCGGCTTGACTGAATTTTAATGGCCGTTATGCCATCTTTAGCTGCAATAGACTTGATCTTACCTTTCTCGCTCTCTGTACTAATTACCGTGCCAGCAGCCTTAGGCTCCATTGTATTTAGCAACCGAACAGGGATTTTATATTTTTGCGCTGGAAAAACAGATTGAGGATGAAGAATTTTAGCACCAAAATAAGCCAACTCGGCCGCTTCATCAAATGATAGGTGAGAAATTGGTTTTGTACCATTTACAATCCTAGGATCATTATTATGCATGCCATCAATATCCGTCCAAATTTGAACTTCTTCTGCTAAAATTGCCGCTCCAAGTAACGAAGCGGTATAATCACTTCCGCCACGGCGTAAATTATCTACTTCTCCAAAACTATTTCTACAAATAAACCCTTGTGTAATAAATAGATTTGTTCCTTTATACTTCGCCAATAATGGCGTTAAATTATTCGATATAAAAGGAATATCCGGCTCATTATCTTCATCAATTTTCATGAAATTTAAAGCGGGTAGCAGTACAGAAGCCACGCCGATAGACTTTAAATAAACATGATACAAGCTAGTGGATAATAATTCACCTTGTGCCAAAACTACCTTATCCTCTATCGAAGTAAAAATATCGTTGACCAAATTAGCCAAAAAGCCAAAATGATAATCAACCACTTCCTGTCCTTGATCTCTAAAATCCCCTTCAAGAAGCAATTCAACCACAAAATCATTATATTTATGCCGTAATGCCTGAATTAAATTTAGGGCTTCCTGCTTTTCATCTTTGAGTAACTTTAACGAAATTTCTATTAAACTATTCGTTGTACCAGACACCGCTGATAACACTACAATTTGTTCTTCGGCTGGATTAATGATATCCAATAATTTTTTCATTCGCTCAGGACTACCTACAGAAGTACCTCCAAATTTTAATATTTTCATCTAACAAAAGCTATTTTTCTTTATACTTGTAACGGGGCGTGAAAATAACAAAAAGCCCGCTATTTTTAGCTAAACACAAGAAATAAATTCTACCAATGCAATTAGATCAAAATACTTCCGCAACCATTAAGCAGTGGCTTGAAGGTAATTATGATGCTGAAACGAAATCGGCCATTCAAAATTTAGTAAATCAAAAAGCTTTTACAGAACTAACGGATAGCTTTTACAGAAGTTTAGAATTCGGAACTGGAGGTTTACGTGGAATTATGGGCCCAGGCTCGAATAGAATTAATAAATATACCATCGGGACAGCTACGCAAGGTTTAGCCAATTACCTGCTAAAAAAATATATTGGGCAGAAAATTAGTGTAGCAATTGCACACGATAGCAGAAATAATTCTGATGTTTTTGCAAAAATTACCGCTGATGTTTTTTCAGCAAATGGCATTCATGTTTATTTCTTTTCGGCATTAAGACCTACACCAGAGCTTTCTTTTGCGGTGCGTACCTTAGGCTGTAAAAGTGGGGTTATGTTAACCGCTTCACATAACCCAAAAGAGTACAATGGATACAAGGCCTATGATGAGCATGGAGGTCAATTTACCTCGCCAGATGATCAACTCGTGATGGAGGAAGTAGCCGCCATTAAAAGTATCGATGAGGTTAAATTTGAACGTGTAGCGAATAATATTGAATTAATTGGCGAGAAAATAGATCAATTGTATCTGGATAAAATAACCGAATTATCGATTTCTCCAGATGCAATTGCTAGACAAAAAGACTTGAAAATCGTATATTCACCTATCCACGGAACTGGGATTACCTTGGTACCAAAAGCATTGGAAAAATTTGGCTTTAACAATATTACCCTCGTTAAAGAGCAAAGCGAACCCGATGGTAATTTCCCAACCGTTATTTATCCTAATCCTGAAGAAAAAGAAGCACTCACATTAGCATTGAAGAAAGCAGTAGAAATAGATGCCGATTTAGTGTTAGCTACCGATCCGGATGCAGACAGAGTGGGTATTGCGGTTAAAAATACAGATGGTGAATTTGTTTTATTGAATGGAAACCAAACAGGAAGCTTATTAATTAACTATTTGTTAAGCGCCTGGGAAGAAAAAGGCAAACTTACAGGTAAGGAATATGTGGTATCTACCATTGTAACCACGAGTTTAATTAAAGCCATTTGTGATGCTAAAAATGTAGAATATTTTAACACGTTAACCGGCTTTAAATGGATTGGGCAATTGATTACCAAGTTGCAGGGTAAAAAAATATTTATCGGTGGTGGTGAAGAAAGTTATGGTTATTCGGTTGGTGAATTGGTTCGTGATAAGGACGCAGTAATTTCTTGTGCGTTTATAGCCGAGATGACTGCTTTTTATAAAGATAAAGGTAGCAGTTTATACGAAGCGATGATTAATATGTATGTTGATTATGGCCTTTATAAGGAAGACTTGGTTTCAATAACAAAAAAAGGGAAAACGGGCGCCGAAGAAATTAAAGCCATGATGGAAATGTTTAGGAATAATCCACCAGCCACGTTAGGAGGATCTGCTGTGGTTACCCTAAAAGACTATGAACTGAATAAAGAATCCGATATTAAAGCAGGAACCAGTAAAGCTTTGGGCTTTCCAAAATCGGATGTTTTACAATTTATTACGGCCGATGGAAGCATTATTTCGGCCCGCCCAAGTGGTACAGAACCTAAAATTAAGTTCTATTGCAGCGTAAACACACCTTTAGCAACAGCTGATGATTTTAAGGCAACAGAAGCAAAGTTAGCGGAGAAAATTAAGGTAATAATGGAAGATTTGCAACGGTAATCAAAAAATCACTAGTATTTCAAGAAATTTCGAAGAAATAAATTTCTTTAATAAAACCTATAACCAAGAGAAAATTGGGCAAACTTTACCGTATAATCCATATTATTAAACCGAGTAGCGTACATGGTCCATGGGGAAATACCAATGTCTATTCCATTATTGAATAAATAACCTATTTTAAATGCTCCGTTGTTAAGCAATTTGCTATTTAAATTTCCACCAAAACTATGCCCTAAACTTGCTTCTAAATATGCGAGTTTGGCTTTGTATTCGCTACCAGAATTCCCAATTAGTATGCTGGCTGCCTTTTGAGCAAAAGAATTAATACCATAAACTACGCATAAGATTATTCCAATTAAGCAAATACTATTTTTATTCATATTGCAATTTATCAATTTACTATTAATTTTACCAAATACTTACATCATCATTTAAACATGATATAGGTTTAGTGTATGTTTGTAAATAAATTGGAATATCATGAGTACACTTAAGTATTTTGCAATTATAATTGTTTTTATCAGCTTTGCTGGATGTAATAACGATAAAAAATTACCTATATACGGGCAACGTGAAGCTAAAATCACTAAAGATGGCATCGATACCGTTTATCAAACTATTCCGGCATTTGCCTTTTTAAATCAAGATAGCGTTATGATTACTCAAAACGTTTTTAAAGATAAAATCTATATCGCTGATTTCTTTTTCACTTCATGCTCTACCATTTGCCCTGTAATGCACCGAAATTTAAAAACAGTTTTTGATGAATATAAAGAAAATCCTGATGTAATGTTCCTATCTCACACCATTGATTTTAAATATGATAAACCATCAGTTTTGAAAAAATATGCACAAAAATTAGGTGTAGATGGAAAAAAATGGCAATTTGTTTGGGGAAGTAAAGAAGCAATTTATACAATAGCAGAAAAAAGTTACTTAACTGTTGTTGAGGAAGATAGTACTGCTAGAGATGGCTATATTCATCAAGGTTGGTTGGTATTAATTGATAAAGAGAAAAAAATGCGTGGCGCTTACGATGGTACAAAAACTGAGCAAGTTGAGCAGTTAAAAAAAGACGTTGCTATTTTACTAAAAGAGTATAAAAAATAAGATGCGTAAATACTTAATTGGTTCAATTTTCTTGATTATAATTTATTCTTGCCAAAGTTCGCAAGAAATAGAATATGCAAAATATATGAGTAATGGAAAAGATATTTACATCGCCAACTGCCAAAATTGCCATGGTGAAAAGGGAGAAGGATTAGGAGAACTAGCTCCGCCATTAACTGATACTACATTTTTGAAAACTAATAAAAACGATCTAGCTTGTATCATTAAAAATGGAGTGAACAAAGAAATGATTATCAATGGCAAAAAATATGACGGCAAAATGCCAGGTTTTAATTTCGCTGATATAGACATTGCTCAATTAATGGTATATATCACCAATTCTTTTGGTAACAAACAAGGTATGTATACCTACGCGCAAGTTGCGAAAGATTTAAATTCGTGTAAACCATAGTTTTATAAAAAAATTTGATGTGCATCCACAACACTCCATGCCAAACACTTTTCGCTTTTGTCTTTTAACTTTAACCTTTTTAGTACCTTTATAAAAAAATGTAAGCCGTTCTATCGCTGCGACTTTATGTCGGAGAGGAAAGTCCGGGCAACACAGCGCATCTCGCTTCCTAACGGGAAGGGATTTAGGAATGAAAACCTGAATAACGGAAAGTGCTACAGAAAATAAACCGCATTAGCTTCGCTTCGGCGGAGACAATGTAAGGGTGAAAACGTGAGGTAAGAGCTCACGAGCTTCTCGAGTGACCGAGATTTTGGTAAACCCCGGGAGTTGAAAGACCAAATAGGCTAACGCATGTAGGGCTGCTCGTCCGATGTTAGTGGGTAGGTCGTTAGAGATAAATGGCAACATTTATACTAGATTAATGATAGAATTCTGATTTATCGGAAACAGAACCCGGCTTATAGGCTTGCATTTTTTTATTTTGGGTTGCTAAAGTTCTTGTTTGAAGTAAATGTATATTCATTTAGTGTTTTAAGAAAGGCAATAATTGCAGTCTTCCCCCCAGTAGATAAACGAATGCCTAATTTTCCATTTTATTGAATGAGCAATGGGTCTATTAAGCACTTGTAATTCGGTAGTGACCAAAAACAATCCCCCCTCGCTTGTTAGTGGATTGTTTATATTTTCGGAAAATTAGAAAGGTATAGCTAGTTTAATAGGATGAGTTAAAACAAAGTATAAGAATGATAAATACTCACAATTCTCGAACTTAATCATTGTATAAAAAACTATACATTAAACTAAAAATAATATATTAGCACTAAATTAAAATTGAATAACTGCATATGGCCAAATTGTTAATTATTGATGATGAGCGAGCGATTAGAAGTACACTTCGTGAAATTTTAGAATATGAAAATTACGAAGTAGAAGATATAGATAATGGGATAGATGGACTAGAACTGATTAAAAAAAATAATTTTGATTTAGTGCTCTGCGACATCAAAATGAATAAAATGGATGGTATGGAGGTACTAGAGCAAGGACTTATCCTTAAACCCGACCTCCCATTCATCATGATTTCGGGACACGGAACTGTTGAAACAGCAGTAGAGGCGAGTAAAAAAGGAGCATTCGACTTCGTTTCTAAACCACCAGATTTAAATCGCTTGTTAATTACGGTTAGAAATGCGTTAGATCGCGGAACATTGGTAACCGAAACAAAAGTTTTAAAAAGAAAGGCGAGTAAAACCCGCCATATTTTAGGCGCATCAGAAAGTATCAATAAAATTAAGGAAACCATTGATAGAGTGGCCCCAACCGAAGCACGGGTGTTAATTACAGGTGCGAATGGAAGTGGTAAAGAATTGGTTGCAAGATGGATTCACGAAAAATCAAACCGTGCCGAAGCGCCATTGGTAGAAGTAAACTGTGCAGCAATACCTTCTGAATTAATTGAAAGTGAATTATTTGGACACGAAAAAGGTTCGTTCACCTCGGCCGTAAAACAAAGGATCGGGAAATTTGAACTTGCCAACGGCGGCACTTTATTCTTAGATGAAATTGGCGACATGAGCCTTTCTGCACAGGCAAAAGTACTAAGAGCTTTACAAGAGCATAAGATTACTAAAGTTGGTGGCGAAAAAGAACAGGAAGTAAACGTGCGCGTTTTAGCAGCAACCAATAAAGATCTACTCAAAGAAATAGAAAATGGTAATTTCAGAATGGATTTATACCATCGGTTAAACGTAATCAATATTCACGTTCCGCATTTAACTGAGCGGATAGACGATATTCCAGAAATTGCACAACACTTTTTAGAAGAAATATGTAATGAGTATGGTATGCCTATTAAGAAGATCAGTGAGGGGGCAATGAGTGCGTTACAGGCATTACCTTGGACGGGCAATGTGCGTGAATTGCACAATATGATAGAGCGGTTAATCATTCTTAGCGATAAAGCCATTACCGAAAACGACGTTAATATTTTTGCAAACCCAAGTGGTGGAACTAACATAGGTACAGCCACTGGCCAGTTGTTTGCTGCTAGCGCTGGAAGTACAACCAATTACGACAAATTCACCAATTTTCAGGATTATAAAGACCATGCTGAGAAAGAATTTATCAAATTTAAATTGGAGAAAAACAATTGGAATGTTTCTAAAACAGCTGATGATATTGACATTCAACGTAGTCACCTTTATAGTAAAATTGAGAAATTTGGGTTAAAAAGAGCGGAATAGGAACTAAATACTATTTCGTATCTTTACATCGTGAAATACCCAAATTTTAAAGATCTTATTATTTTCGAAAACAATGACTACATTATTGTGAACAAACCCCCTTTTGTAGCTTCATTAGATGAGCGCAGTGCTGCTGGAGAGGTAAACATCCTTCGTTTAGCCAAGCAATATGTTGATGATGCACAAGTTTGTCACCGCCTTGATAAAGAAACCTCTGGCGCAATTGTTATTGCTAAAAATCCAGATGCATACCGTAATTTAGCGATGCAATTCGAAAGAAGAAAAGTTAAAAAAGTATATCATGCCATAGTAGATGGGCAATTTCAATTCGATAATCTCTTCATTGATTTACCCATCTTAAACGATGGAAATAAGAGTGTAAGCATAGACAGGCAGGATGGCAAACGTGCAGAAACTTATTTCAATACTATAAAACATTACAAGCACTATACTTTAGTAGAATGTAAACCCGTTACTGGCAGGATGCACCAAATCAGAATCCATTTGGCCACGCAGCGAGCTGCCATAGCAGGCGATCAAATGTATAAAGGCAAGCCTGTTTTTTTATCGGCACTTAAAAAGGGCTATCGCATTGCGAAAGATGAAGAAGAATTGCCTATCATGAAACGATTTGCGCTGCACGCTAAACAAATCGCTTTTAAGGGTTTAGATGAAAGTGAAATCAGCGTTGAGGCGCCATACCCAAAAGATTTTACCACGCTTTTGAAATTGTTAGATAAATTCGATTGTTAACTCAACTCAAACTTATACCCTACTCCCTTTACTGTGGCCACATAATTTTCACCTAATTTTTCACGCAATTTACGGATGTGAACATCAATCGTTCTGTTGGTAACTACCACAGAATCTTCCCAAATGTTTTTAAGAATAGACTCTCTGGTATACACTTTACCTGGCTTAGAAGCTAATAAATAAAGCAGCTCAAACTCCTTTTTGGCTAGTACCACTTTCGCTCCACTTTGAAAAACCAAATAAGCTTCTCTGTCAATTACAAGATCACCAATTTCTACTTTATTATCAGAGATTTCTTCGCCACTGGTATTTCTACGTAAAATAGCGTTAATGCGACTAATCAATGCCCTTGGTTTAATGGGTTTTGCGATGTAATCATCAGCCCCGACATTAAATCCAGCAATTTCTGAGTACTCTTCACTACGAGCCGTTAAAAATACCATAAACGTATTTTTAAACTCTGGAATAGCTCTCATTATCCTACAAGCTTCAATCCCATCCATTTTAGGCATCATAATGTCCAAAATAATTAAATCGGGATGTACTTTTTTAGCCATTGCCACTCCGTCTGATCCATTACTCGCTAAATAAACTTGATATCCCTCTTTTTTTAGGTTGTATTCGATCAGCTCTAAAATATCTGGCTCATCGTCAACGATTAATATTTTTTGCTTGGCTGTACTCATTGTTTAATTATTTGTTACGAAAGTAAGTATACAATTGTACTAATTGGTTAAAATGAAGTTAACAAATTGTTAAGTAGACGAATTACCTTAACAATGATTTAGGTTTAAGGTAAGGTTTTGTTTAAGAAAGCATCCAACTCTTCTCCTCTTAAGTCGCGTGCAATAATTTTTCCTGATGGATCCAATAAAAAAGAAGCGGGGATAGCCTGAACTTGATATAATTGAACCGTACTTCCTTCAAAATCTGCCAATTCGCCAGCATGTGTCCATGTTAAACCATCTTGTTTAATGGCTTGTGCCCACGCAGCTTTATCTTTATCGAGAGAAATCCCCAAAATAGTAAAATTTCTATTTTTATAGGTTTGGTATGCTTTTACTACATTTGGATTTTCTGCTCTGCAAGGGCCACACCATGATGCCCAGAAATCGAGTAACACGTATTTACCTTTAAACTGGCTTAATTCAATTTTTTGTCCGCCAATTGAGTTAATGCTAAAATTAGGAGCAATTTGACCTACCAACAAAGATTTCAATTTATTAACCCGTTCTACAAAACTTTTAACCGCAACATTCTTTTTTACCGCTTCATCAACTGTTTCTGCATATTTAACCAATGCCTTTTCATTACCTGTAGGGTTAATAGCACTAATGGCATAAAAACTCACCAACGATTTTGTATTCTCTTGCGCAAATTTAATAACATTAGCATTTAATTCATTAAGTGCGTTCATGTATTGTGGTCTAATTTGTTCAAGTAATGCATCTCTATTTTCTGGAGCAGCTTGCACTTTTTGATCAAAATCGGCCTTTATTTTATCAAGGTTGGCCGACGATTTAAACTTCATGGTATTAAACTCGGTTAGTTTATCCGCCTCATCGGCTCCTGTTAGCTTGTAATCGTGATTAGCATCATTAATATCTGCCGTAAAATCAATATTATCTCCATTTTTTGCAATAAGCATATATTCGTTTTTGCCAATGTGTATGCGAAAAAAATCAGCAACTGCAGAGGGTCTAGAAAATTTAAACTCCCCCTTGGAAGATAGTACTGTAGAATCGATAATAGACATGGTATTACTACTCATACCATACAGATAAACTTTATTTTCGGAACCAAAGTTTTCAACTTTTCCGTTAATCATAAACTTTGTAGTGTCTTTACAGCCGACAACAAAAGTGGCAACCAAAAATAGCATATAGCTTAAATTCTTCATATTTATTTCAATTTTTCTATTATTAAATTACTTACTTTTTTAGCATCGGCCTTGCTCTTGGCTAATTTCATCACCTCACCCACAAATAAACCTAAAACACCCTTTTTCCCCCCTTTATACGCTTGTACCTGAGGCTCAAATTTCCCCAATACTTCTTCTATATACGAAGAAATTTCATCGCTATTTTCCACGATCAATAAATTTAGTCGTAAAGCTACTTCTAGCACCTCATCTTGCAGGTTTAAAGCGGGTATTAATTGTTGTAAAGCACTTTGTTGACTTATTTTTTTATCATCAACTAAATTAATCACCTCAGCCAGTTGGTTTGGGGTAACGGTAAATTCGACTATCCCAATGCCCTTTTCATTTAAAAGAGCTCTAATTACTCCGTTTAACCAATTTACCGCGCTTTTTTTATGCTTTACAACGGATAAAACATCTAAAAGGTATTGATAAGTGTCCATATCTTGCGCTAATATTGCTGCATCACCCTTACTAATCCCAAAATTACTAACCAATTGCTGTGCAAGTTCCTTTGGTAATGGTGGCATGGCCGATTTAATTTTTGCTAGCCAAGCATCTGATATTTCGATTGGCTGCAAATCGGGATCTGGAAAATACCGGTAATCATTGGCCTCTTCTTTACTACGCATTGGTGATGTTGTGCCCTTATCTGCATCGAAATTTAAGGTACTTTGAATAATTTTTCCGCCATTTGCCATTACCTCAACTTGCCGTGAAAACTCGAAATCCATTGCTCTCCTTACATTTCGGATAGAGTTTAAATTTTTAACTTCACAGCGTATACCAAAATGGGTATCTCCCCTTGGTCGGATAGATATATTTGCATCACAACGCAACGATCCTTCTTCCATGTTGCCATCACTCACATTTAAATGCCGAACCAACTGCCTTATTTCAAGAAGTAAAGCTGATGCTTCCTCGGCACTTCGAATATCGGGCTCAGTAACAATTTCAATTAATGGCACACCTGCCCGATTTAAATCAACATACGAAAAAGACGGATCCTGATCGTGCATACTTTTACCAGCATCTTCTTCTAAGTGAATACGGTTGATACCAATTCTTTTCTCCTCGCCATTTGGCAAAACAACTGCTATAAAGCCATCCTTGCAAATTGGGCTATTGTCTTGTGTAATTTGATAACCTTTTGGTAAATCGGCATAGAAATAGTTTTTCCGGTCGAAAAAATTATGCTGATTTATTGTGCAATTTAGTGCCAGTCCTATCCTAATGGCTTTTTCAATTACTTCCCTATTTAGTTTTGGCAGCGCACCTGGTAAGGCCAATGTAACCGCAGAGATATTGGTATTGGGATTTGCACCAAAAGTAGCGCTATCTGACGAAAATATTTTAGACTGTGTATTTAACTGTACATGTATCTCTAAACCAGAAACTAGTTCGAAATTTATAGCAGCTGTGGCCGTATTTGCACTCATTAATGGATAATATGTTGATTATACCCTTCAAAGATAAACCAAATCTCTCTTAAAATAATGATTTAAAACAACATTTTAGTTGTGGCATAGAATTGGCACTACACTAAATTCTTAAATTAAAAACAAATGAAAAAATTAATCTTATTGGTGATGCTAGGAATTGGCTCGCTTACTAACAATACGGCAAATGCTCAAATTAGATTAGATGTAAATATCGGGTCTCAGCCACTTTGGGGGCCAGTTGGCTACAACCGTGCTGACTATTATTATCTACCAGATGTAGATAGTTATTATAATGTACAGAAAAGGCAATTTGTATCTTTAAATAACGGAAATTGGGTATTTAATAACTCGCTTCCAGCTAGGTATGGTAACTATAACTTGTACAATGGTTACAAGGTTGTGGTAAATGGAGATAAACCATACTTAAATTATAACACCGATAAAGTTAAATATGTAAAGTATAAAAATTGGGGCGGTAAACAAAAGGCCATTAAATATAGTAAAGATAGCAGGTATTATGTTATAAAGGGTCATCCACATGGCATGCCTCCGGGTCAAGCAAAAAAAATAATGAACAATAAAGGCGGTAGAGATTACGATTACCGTGACGATAGAGATAATGATAAGCATGATAATAAAGATCGTGGCAATAAAGAAGGTAAAAATAACGGTAATAAAGGCGGTAAAGAAAATGGGAATAAGGGAAAAGGGAAAAATTAATAATTCTTAATTCCCTAGTGCATAAAAAAACCTCTCGAAATGGAGAGGTTTTTTTATGCATTTTAAAACCGCTTACCTATCGTTATCCCAATTCTTGGATAAGCCTCACCAGCACGCGATCCATTTTGTCCCAATAGGCGCCCAACACCAAGGTAAGCTTCCCCTAAAAATCCATTACGTGTTAAAAATTTAGCACCTGCAGCTGCTCCAAAACCAAAAGCAGTAATATTTCTACTCCTGTAACTTGAATTATAGCTACCTGGATACGATGAAGATGGAGAATAAGAATAATCGTAATATTCTGATTCAGTATTTACAATGCTTGCATTTCCCTCTATAAAAAATCCGCTTGCTTTTTTTGCACCAAAATAGAGGCGATAGTATGGCGTAAAAGCAAATTTATAATCAATTGAACGATCTAATCCAACCAAAATAGAAGCTCCTACACTCATATTATCTGCAAAAATTCTTTCATAAGTTATTTCTGGCATCCCAATTACGGAAAATAATAGATTAATTTTTAGCTCGTTATTTCCACCATGGCCTATAGCTTCGGAATTTTTTTGGATAGATTTTGACAAAGTATCCGTTTTTTGAGCGTAGCTCATTAATGATGAGGCCAATACTAGACCTATTAGTAAAATTTTCTTCATAATATTATGTGTGTTTTAGGTTGTTTATTAGGGTAAACGATAAAAGTAGTTGAAAAGCTACAGTTAATTCATTTTTTTCCAATTATTAATTCAAAAACTCCTTTGCTTTTTTAAGTACATTAACTAATCCTTCTGCATTTTTTCCACCAGCAGTGGCGTAAAAGGGCTGGCCACCTCCACCACCCTGTATTTCTTTACCTAACTCACGTACAATTTTAGCAGCATTTAACTGATCCGAAACTATATTTTCGGTAATCATAACCGTAATACCTGGTTTATCATCAATTAAGGTAGTTAACACTAAGTATAAATTTGGCACCATTGCCTTTACCTCGAAAGCAAGATTTTTAACTGCTTCGGCATTTGGTAAATCTACAAAAGCGGCAATAAAATTAACGCCATTTATAAGTTGTACTTGATTTGCAATTTCTTGCTTCATATCGCCTACTTTAGCTAAAATGCTTTTCTCTACTTCTCTTATAAGTTTAGCATTTTCATCAAGCAATGCTAAAACAGAAGCACTGATATTTTGAGCACCTTTAAATAAACTTTTTAACTGGTTAAGCTCATTGCTTTGACTTACAATTAATTGTTCGGCTTTGCTCGCGGTAATGGCTTCAATACGCCTAACACCTGCTGCTACCGCACTTTCAGAAATTATCTTGAAATAACCAATTTGCCCAGTTGCTTTAACATGCGTGCCACCACAAAGCTCTTTCGAAAAATGATCGTCAAACGTAATTACACGAACAAAATCTCCGTACTTCTCACCAAATAATGCGGTTACACCAGAGGTGATGGCTTCTTCGTAAGGCACATTACGTTGTTCTTTTAACGAAATATTTTCCCTAATTTTTTGATTAACAATGTGTTCTATTTCGGCTAAATCCGTTTCACTTACTTTGGCAAAATGAGAAAAATCGAAGCGAAGATGATCTGCATTTACCAAACTTCCCTTTTGATTTACATGCGTGCCCAAAACTTTCTTCAACGCAGCGTGTAATAAATGGGTTGCCGAGTGGTTATCTTCTGTAAGTATGCGTTGATTATCATCAATCACTGCCCAAAACTTACCTTCCAAATCAGCGGGTAAACTATCGGCATAATGTACAATTACCCCATTTTCCTTTTTGGTATCCGTTATTTCTATCCAAAACTGCCGGCTATGATCTTCTAAACGACCTGTATCTCCTACCTGACCGCCACTTTCGGCATAAAAAGGAGTTTGACGTAATACAATTTGATATTGTTCTTTCCCTTTCGCACTTACTTTACGGTATTTTAAGATTGCAGTTTCTATTTCTGTTAAATCGTAACCTACAAATTCAGTATCATTATCATCATTTACAATTACCCAATCGCCAGTATCAACGGCGGTTGCAGCACGGGAGCGGTTTTTTTGTTCTTCTAGGGCCTTGTTGAAGCCTTCCATATCTACAGTCCAGCCCTTTTCGCGCGCCATTAATTCGGTTAAATCTATCGGAAAACCAAAAGTATCGTATAACTCAAAAGCAAAATTTCCATGAATTGTAGTTTTAGTTTCATAACGTTCAAAACGTTGAATACCGGTGGCTAATGTTCTCAAAAACGACACTTCTTCCTCCAAAACTACTTTCTGCACAAAGTCCTTCTGCAAATACAATTCCTCAAAAACTCCTTTAAACTGATCGGCTAAAACAGGTACCAGGTGATTTAAAAAGGGTTCTTTTAAATTTAAAAAAGTATAGGCATAACGCACTGCTCTACGCAGAATACGACGAATTACGTAACCA
>JACMOW010000098.1 GCA_014377775.1 Pedobacter sp.
CTAGGTAAGTAAAATCCTTTTCTTGCTAATTGTTCGGCAACGGGATAGCTTTCATTTTTAAACAACCCTAATTTTTTAAAAACAGGTTGCTCGTGCATGCACCAAAAAAATGGCCTGGTTCCAATCTGGTTTTTTTGTAAGAACGTTAGTAAATCGATATAGATTTGTTCTGTTGGACAAACAATTCCAAAAACCCAATACACGTATTCTGCATAACTAGTGCTTTGTAATGGGAGCTGAAAACCTTTTTCTTCAAGAAAACTGAGCTCTTGTTGATATAAACTGCCCATTGTTTTTTTTATTATTAAGAATTCATCAATTTGCTCTAATTGCGCCACTCCAACGGCTGCTTGCATATTTGTCATCCTGTAGTTCCAACCGAGTTCTTCGTGAACGAACCTTTTTCCGTTTGGCTCAAACGCTAAGTTTCTTAACTTTTTGCAGCGTGCGGCAAGCGCGTCATCATCCGTGAGGATCATACCTCCTTCACCACAAGTTATATTTTTATTGGCATAATAGCTAAAGGTGCTAATGTCACCAAACGAACCGCACATTTTACCTTTATAGGTTTGTCCATGCACCTCGGCTGCATCTTCTATTACTTTTAAACCGTATTTTTTAGCGAGTGCTAAAATCGGATCCATATCAACTGGTAAACCATAAATATGGACTAGAAGAATGGCCTTTGTTTTGGCTGTTATTTTTGCTTCAATTTGCGAAACATCTATATTCCAAGTTAAAGGATCGCAATCTACCAAAACTGGTATAGCGCCTGCATTTATAATAGACTGTGCTGGAGAGATAATGGTAAATGTGGGCATAATCACTTCATCACCTTTACTAATACCTAATGCTCGTACAGCAATATCTAATGCAGCACTCCCACTACTTACGGCTATACCATACGTTCTATTAATGTAGTTAGAAAACTGCTGTTCGAATTTATTAATAAATGGTCCTTCGCTCGAAATCCAACCTGTTTCTATACATTCAGTTAAATATTTAAGTTCATTTCCTTTAAGTAAAGGCGTATTTACTGGAATTGGGTTCATCTAAAAGTAGAATGTAGATAACTCCATTAGAAAAGAAAAAGGCATGGCAAGTAAAGGAACTTTTTGCATGATATAACCTACTCCCCATGTTTGTTCAGATGGACTATTCCCAGTTAGCAACTCTTGTGTATGCAAAATTTTAAAACCAGTATATTTTGCAAATAATTCTATTTCAGGCTTAGAAAAGTGTCTGATATGATGATTTTCGGTAATATTTTCTTCCACAAGTGTCTCCTTATCCAATACATTTAATTGATATTTCACATCGACGGTATTATTTAAACTATCAACATCTGGATCAGCATAACGAACAATTTTTAATTTTTCGTTTTCAAAAACTTTAACTCTTATTTCAGGAATTTGACTGTGAACCGCAGGAGTATGCCAAACATCAATAATAAAAATACCCTTTTCTTCTAAGTGTAGGTTGGCATTTAAAAATGATTTGATTACTTTTTCGTTTGTTGTTAAATAGCTAAATACATGGAAAATAGATAAAACTACGTCAAATCGCTTCTTTAATTTAAAAGTGGCAATATCACCAAGAATAAATTCAAGATCCGAGTCCTTTTTAGCAATAGCAATCATCTCTTTACTTTTATCTAAACCAGTTACCTTAAAACCCCTTTTAGCTAGCAATTTAACATGTTTGCCCGTGCCACAGCCTAAATCAATTATTGTAACAGCATTTTTTTGATATTTCTTGATAAGATTAACGAGGAAATCAGCTTCGGCATTGTAATCCTTATCTTGATAAAGGTAATCGTAGTATTTGCTGTAGGATTTAAAACTATTCATTTTTGATGATTGGGGTGCTGAAATTTTTGATTAAGTGAACTTTATCTTTATCCTGATTATATGGGCCTTGTTTTACTTCAATAATTTCTGCTTCTTCTAAAATTTCAAATCCATGCGCACCCGCAGCTAAAAGAATTACGTCTCCTGTACCTAGTATTTTACTTTCTAAATAGGTATTTGTACTTGTATAAAAGTCTACCCTAACCACGCCAGATTTAATGTATAATACTTCTTGCGTTATGGTAATTTTTCTATCGATATGGTTATGGTAGTGAGGAGCTATAATATAACCCTTAGGCCTATTCATATAACCTAGCTGCTGAGAAAAATCATCAGGTGTAAAAAAAAATATGCCTTCTTTTTTATAATCAGCCCTAATGATTGTGGCGAAAATAATATTTGAAAAAATTATATTTTCAATCATTCTATAATTTCTTTAATATATAATAGGTAGAAAACGATGCGTGGTAGTTAACCTCAAACTTTGAAACCAATTCTAAGTTATTTTTTAAAGCGTAGGCATTAATTATTTTAACCGGAATGAGTACAGGGAATCTATATTCATGTTCTTCTTTTAACCAATCGTTAACTGTAGGGAGCGAAAAATTTTCATCAGTAAAGCAATCAAAAACGATGTAACCACTTTTTGTACACGCCCTATACATTTCATCAAGATATTGAACACTTGAAATTAGGGGAAGGTAAACAAAAACACCATGACTAGTAACTAGATCAATACTTTCGGTTTTGGTTTGCCAAAGCGTTTTGCCGTCAGCACTATGATACTGAATTTGCTTTAAATCTTTATATTCTTCCTTTAAATATTGAACCCAACTTAGGGCAGTTTCATAGACTTCGTATTTTTTAGGCGTATAATGGGGATAAAGTTTTTCAAGATACATCCCTGTCCCTGTTCCAATTTCTAAAATAGATGATATACTTTTTGGTAAAATTGAAAATAGCTTCTCAACAATATAGTCCCTTCTTTTACCAACCCCTCCTTCATTATAAGTTTCTAAATATTCGCATAGCGACATATTTTTTTCTTTCGCTAAAGGAACAACGGTATATGGACAAAAATAGCCCTGCCCGGTTGGTTTAAGCTCGAATCCAAATTTATTGATGTATCGCTTAAAGAGTATTTTTAATAATTTTATCATTAAACGGTATCGATAAAATTCTTTTCTACTTTGTTAAAAATGATAATTCCAAAGACTAAAAAAGCCAAGGTAACCGATGCCGAATAGCCTATGTCGTGCCAACTGAAAGTACCCTCACCTAAAAAGCCATATCTGAATACTTCGATAAGTGCAGTCATGGGATTATATTCGATAACCCAACTATATTCTGGATATTTTTCTAGTGCAACAGATAAGGGATAAATTACGGTAGTTGCATACATTAGTAGCTGGACACCAAAGGTTACTAAGAAAGCTAAATCTCTATATTTTGTGGTCATGGCCGAAATGATCATCCCTGTTCCCAGACCTAATAACGCCATTAGAGACACAATTAATGGGAACAAAAAAATTGCCCAAGTGATGTTAAAATTTGCACCTTCGAAATAATAATAAATGATAAAGGCAATAAATAAAAGCATTTGTACGCCAAAACGAACCAAATTACTTACTACAATGCTTAAGGGCATAATTAACCTCGGGAAATATACTTTACCAAAAATGCTTGCATTATCTTTAAATACGGTTGAGGTTTTGGTTAAGCAATCTGCAAAATAATTCCAAGCGGTAATGCCTGCCATATAAAATAAAGGCTTAGGTAAACCATCAGTAGAGATATCTGCAAGATTACCAAATACAAAGGTGAAAATGATGGTGGTTAACAATGGCTGGATAAAAAACCAAAGTGGACCGAAAATGGTTTGTTTATAAAAGGAAACAAAGTCTCTTCTTACCAACAACCCTAAAAGATCGCGGTATGCCCATACTTCTTTGAGCTTGAGATCAAATAGTGAACTTTTTGATTCTATTGTCCAATTATGAGTGTCTTTGTGCGTAGCTTCCATATTATGCAGCTTTATTTATTGTGGACAAAATTAATTCTTTAATCTTTTTTAAATACTGTTGATAGCTAAAGTTTGCTAAACATCGATCTTGAATTTGTTTAGGATTTATATTACTATTCAAATTTTCTTCAATTGCTATCGCAATTGCATCCATGTCTTCAGCATTTACGAGTGTTCCCAATTTCCCATTTAGTAATGCATCTACACTTCCATCCCTATTGCCTGCAATAATTTTAGCACCACAAGCAGCTGCTTCGATAAACACAATTCCAAACCCTTCCATGGTACTGGGCATTATAAAAATAGAACCTAATTTAAAATAATCAGTTATTTCCTCATTGTTGATGAAGCCTGCTAAAGTTACATGGTTTTTTAGGTTTAACTGACTTATTAAAGACAATACACGCTGATTTTCTTTCTCATCTGCCTTACCTGCCAACACATAGTGCAGATTTGGGAATTTTTTGAGGAGGGCAGGCATAGACGAAAGAACACGGTCGTACCCTTTATAAGTTTCTTGAGAAGATAATCGGGTTAACGTAAATAATATCGGCTGTGTTGCATTTAAATGATATCGAGATAATAATGCTGTTGGTTTTTCGAAATCATCCGGCAATTTAAAGTAAGGGTCGAGGCAATTATTCACAATTTTTATTTTCTTGGAGCTAATTTGATGCATGGTGGTGAGCGTGTTTGAGGTATACTTGCTCACAGCCCATATTTCAATGCTTTCTTGTAAAAATTTCTTCTTCCAATTCGGTATCTCTCGCCACAGTTCAATGCCATGGGCATACACAATGATTTTAGTTTTTGGAGACAGTTTTTTAATGATAAAGGCAAAAATTAGGAGATTAACATGGCTTAAAATCACTACATCCGCACTAATACCTTTTAAAATACTAGAAATTCCAAAGCTCATTTTTTTGTGCTTAAACCCTTTGTATTCGGTGCTTTTTAAATATCTAGTGTCCAAATTTTTATCCTCATCATGCATGGCATACAAGTTAAAAGAAAAATGTAAATCAGTAAGTGCTTTAGCTAAGCTGCAGCATACTTTTTCAATACCACCGGTTAAGCTGAAGGTGTTAAGGGTGAGGAAGAGGACTCTAGTTTTTTTCATTTACCCTTTAAAAACCTGATACAAGGCATAGGCTTTAGACCAGTGTAATTTCCCATTTTTAAATTTCTCCATTAACGATTTAGAGAATGGGTTTTTTTGGTACAAACTTGGATCTGTTATTTTTTTATTTTGTTTAAGCCAGCCTTGCAGCGGGAAAGTA
Organism: Pedobacter sp.; assembly: GCA_014377775.1. Classification (GTDB taxonomy): domain Bacteria; phylum Bacteroidota; class Bacteroidia; order Sphingobacteriales; family Sphingobacteriaceae; genus Pedobacter. The sequence goes on from JACMOW010000098.1 coordinate 5,154, forward strand.
AATCCCATTTTAGGTCTGTTCCAAATCGATTCTGGTAAAATATCTTTAAAACTATTCACCAATAAACCTTTTGGGGTCTTATCGTTAAATTTAATTTCGCTCGAAATCTGATAAATGGCTTTTAATAATTCCTGATCAAGAAAAGGTACTCTCACCTCTATACCATGGTTCATACTCATAAAATCAGTATCTTTTAGTAACTGATTTTTCATGAAGAGATTGGTTTCCATCCAAGCTGCTCTTTCGCCATTTTCAAATGAGTTAATTTCAGGGTCTATAGGGAAGTTTTCGAGTAAGTGATCAATATCTTTTTTTGGTAGCTGAAGAATTTTTGAAACTGCTGAAGGCGTGAAAAAACCTCTTAGAAATAAATATTCGCCAATTGGGTTATTGTAGCTTAAAAAATAAATTCGGTTTAATTTTTCTGAGGGTAGTTTTTCAGCTAGTCGAAGTATAAATTTCGGTAGGCGTTTTAAGGCTTTAATTAACTTCATACGCTTAAAAGAAGGGTATCCTCCAAATAACTCATCGGCACCTATGCCTGATAAAACTGCTTTTAAACCATTTTCTTTAGCGCATTTATTTACAAACCACGAATTAATTGCATCGTTACTGGGTTGATCCATCGCTTTTAAAATCTCATCAAGGTTTTGCTCCAAATCGTTCTGAGTAACAAGATAAGAAGTATGCGTACCTTGTGTTTTATCGGCAATAATATGTTGATATTTTTCTTCTGAAAATGCCTGTTCTGCAAAATTAATAGATAGCGTTTTAAGATTTTTACCGATAATTTTATCAGCAACTAGTGTAAGAATACTCGAGTCAATTCCCCCACTTAAAAAAATACCTACAGGTGCATCAGCTATTAAATGATTTTTTACAGCATGCTCTAAACGTTCTTTTATTAGGGCGTTAGCCGTATTAGGATCATTAATAATAACTTGGTGATTTGACTTGCTAAAGGGACTAATATCGAAAGTTGCACTTTCATGATCCCATTTCAAAAAGCAAGAACTTGGTAGTGAATACACTTCTTCAAGCGTAGTAAAAGGATGTGGGATATGTCCGAAAGATAAAAAGTACGTTTTCCAATTTTTTTTTTCTTTAAACAAATAATTGGTGGCTTTAAAGGCTTTAATCTCTGAAGCAAATACCAGTTTATTTGCTTGCACGCTGTAATATAGTGGTTTAATGCCTAACTGATCCCTCACCAAATAAGTAGAATTAATTTCTTTATCGTATAAAGCAAATGCGAACATTCCTTCAAGTTTATTAAAGATAGTAATTCCCCAAACGGCATACCCAGCTAAAATAACTTCGGTATCTGTTGCGGTGGTAAATTGGCAACCCTGTAAAATAAGTTCTTCTTTTAGTTCAAGATAATTATAGATTTCACCATTAAAAACAATAGTTAAATCTTGATAATGCATCGGCTGGTGGCCGGCTTCACTTAAATCAATTAACGCAAGCCTTCTGTGGCCAAATACAAAGTCGGTTTCACGATCATCCGTTAAACCCTCATCATCAGGCCCACCATTTGCCATCACGCTACACATTGCCTGCACGTTTTTAAGAAGTTGAGGAAAGGTTTCTGCTTTGCTAATGATTCCTGCTATGCGGCACATTTGGTTTGTTGGTTGTTAAAATACACAGCTTCGCCCCCTCAGTTACATTAAACTGCTGTAATTTGCTTATAATAAGGTAATTATACTAAACGCTCAATAAATGCTAAAGAGGTGTTAATATGTATAGAAAATCCGAGATTTTGTAATCTTAATATTATTTTTTTGTTATTCTTTAAAGATACTAATTCTGCTAAGATTCCTTTAAAAGGGCCGGCTTTTATTAATACTTTTTCTCCTGGTGTAACATCTAGTGCTATCACCTCTAAATCGGTACTTACAGCAAGCAATAATTTAAGATCCTCTATTTGTTTATTTGGGATAGCAGCTATTGATCCAGAGAAATAGATAAAACGAGATACCCCATAGGTAGCAATCACGTCTGCATATTCTTTAAAAGAAATATACACAAATAGGTAAGATTTGAGTAGGGGTTCTTCTACGATTTTTTTCCGATCGCTCCATTGCTTTTCCACCTTTCTAAGAGGCAGGTAAGTAATGATATTTTTTTTAGCTAATTCGGCTTGGGTTTTTTTTTCAGCTCTAGAACGCGTATAAATTGGATACCACTTATAGCTTTTATCAATCATGGGAGATTAATTTATTTTTTCTTCCAAAACTCCCACCATTTTTTAGGATCCTCGTCATAATAACCTGAACCAGCATAGCCTGAATAATCTGAGTAGTAATAGGTGCTATTTCCACCCCCTCTAGAGTAATCTGTAGTGTAGTAATTGGCATGAAGTGCATCGTCTCCAAATGCATTTAATACGATGGCTAAATTACTTAAACCATATTCTCGAGATAATCTTTCAGGAATGGCAGCAGCTCTTAACTGCGACTTCCCAGAGCGAATTACAAATAGGTTTACATCCGATTGGCGAATTAATGGAATGGCATCCGATACTAAACCAACAGGAGCGGTATCTACTAAAACATAGTCATACCTCGGCGCCAACATGTTTAATAATTCTTTCATTTTATCGGTATGTAATAGTTCGGAAGGATTTGGTGGAACAGGCCCAGAAGGCAAAAAATCGATATTATGCACATCATCATGAATAATCACATCTTCTAATCTTTCTTGTCCAGTTAAATAAGAGCTTAAACCAATTTTGTTATTACTGCCAAATGCCTTGTGAAGTTTTGATTTACGTAAATCTGCAGCAATCAAAATTACTTTTTTATCGATTAAGGCGAGGGTTCCGGCTAAATTAATGGTAACAAATGATTTCCCTTCTCCAGAAACTTCTGAGGTGATACAAATTGTTTTGCTTTTTTTATGGCTAGCCATAAAACTTAAGTTGGTACGTACAGAACGAACTGATTCGGCAAAAACAGATTTTGGTTTTGATAAAGAAAGTGCTTGTCTGTTGTTTTTATCGATGTATTCTGGAAATTTTCTAATTACGCCAATAATTGGTGTTCTGGTTAAAGCTTCAACCGTTTCTTTGTCGTAGATATAAGGATTTAAAAACCTAACTAATAAAATTAGGCCAAAACCTACTGCTAATCCGAAGAGTAAGGCAGTCATATAAGACTTATTTGGGTTGATGGCTATGGAATCAAAGTTTGGAAAAGCTAAATTTACAATTTCTGCTCCCGCAACAATAGCCGCCTCATTCATTTCGGCTTCTAATTTTCTTTCATCCAGAAAAGATCGAACCTTATTATTTACCTCAAAGGTGCTTTGTAATTTTACAAATGCTTGTTCTTTATTGGGAATTGTGCCTAACTGTTGATTTAGTTTTTCGATTTCAGAATCAAAATAAGACGATGTTTTTTCATTTAATTCGAGTAAAGAAACTACATTTTGTCGAATACTCTCTTTAATAACATTAATTTTTCCGTTTATTGATCTAACTTGTTCTGAATTGGGATCAAGTTGTACAAGTGCATCTGACCTAGATTCTATAAGTAAATTAAATTGGGAAATTAGCCCAGGCAAAAGGCCTGTAACTGCTCCCCTTAAATTGTTATTTGGCTCTAATTTTTCACTACCACTATTTAATTGCTCTAAAAGTTGATTGATACCTTTCTTATCAAGGATAGCCAATTGTTTTTTTGATTGAAAATCAGATAGATTACTAGAAATTTGGGCGGTAGAGCTATTAAGATCAATAATTTTATTATTTGTTTTATAAGTGGCGAGCAAATTACCCGAAGAGTCTACCTTTTGATCGATAAAAGTTAGTTGTTGCTTGATGTATTGGATCATCTGCTTGGCAGATTTTCGCTTGTCTAATACATCGTATTTTACATATTCTTTCATCACCGCATTAATAGCATCAGCAGCAAAAGCAGCATTATTATCTGTTTTAGAAAGTTGCATAACGTTGGTAAAACGACCAGCTTCAACAACTGCTAACCCAGAACCTACACGTTGTATGATTTCGGACTCTGAGTTGAATTTGAAAAAGTAGGGTTCTATTACTTTACTGGTAATGCTAAAAACCATATTGCCAGCACCAATAGACTGACCATATCTATATTGCTTTGGCTTGCCTTTAGGGTCTTCTGGGGTAGCTAAACTAAAGCTGGTTACATTTACTGGCTTAATTTCATAGTTGCCCGTATTAAAATTCACAGAATCTTGCTTGAAAATTTTAATTGTAAATGGAATTTTTGGGTACATTTCTCTATTTCCCCATCTTTCTTTGAAAAAGTAAGTTATTTTATAATTTAATTGCTTTGTAGTGTTTGAAATAACAGCTTGTGATTTAATTACAAAACTCTCTGCCTGAATTTTATCGGTATAATTATAAACTTGAGCGGATGCTGCCGCACTAGACCCGCCACCAAGCATTGGGTTACTTTCTTTTAACCTTAATTGCCCTGCAGTACTAAATAAGTTTGGTGTATATAATAAATTTACTTTAGCTATAATTAAAGAGATGATTACACAACCTAAAATCCAGTACCATCTACTTAAAAAAACCTTAAATATTTTGTAAAAATCTATACTCTGACTTACTGGTTTTCTTTCTTCTGTTTTATCCGTTATTTCCATTATTTACTTAAAGTAAAAGCAAGTATAATTAAGTTAACAATTACCAGTATTGGTTGAATAACATTATTAAATCGCTGTATTTTTTCGCCATCCTTTGCAGTTTTGTTCGCTGCTATGGTAATCACATCGTTATTTTGAAGCACTAACTTGCGATTGCCTATAACTGCATCACTTGTAAGATTAACGTAAATAGTCTCTTTGCCACGCTTGATTATTAAACTTCTTGGGTCTGCCGTTTTAAGTAGCCCACCAGCTTCCGAAAGTATTTCAATAAGTGTAGTATTGTCTTTTGTAAGGAAAAAATTTCCTTGCTTAGCGAATTCACCAAATAAATATACTTTCAGATTAACAACATTTAACTCGATAATAGGGTCTGCCAGATTATCAGTATCGTACAAATCTTCTACTTTTTGTCTGGCTTGAAGTCTTGTTAATCCAGCAACTTTAACTTTATCTTTTATTGCTGGTAGTGTAACCATTCCATCGTCATCAACAATGTAACTTATTGCATTAGGATCTATGGTGTTGGTTGCAGCAGTATTATTCTGGGAACCCGTACTCGTGCCCATGGATCTATTACTCCCCCAATACTTATTTTGTAAGTTTCGAATGGCGATTACATCACCTTCTTTAATTCGATAATACAAATCATTTGGGCCTTGATCATTCACTACATATACGTCTTTAAGGGTTTCAATATTCACACTTGATGCAGTACTAAATAACGTTTGATTATTTGATGAACCACATGAACCTAGGAATATGATTGGAACAAAAGCTAGTAGATAGGAAAGCTTCATAAGCTTGTTTTTAATCATTATATGTCGTTTTATTAAGGTAAAGGTCTTTATAAAAAAATTAATTATCACACACAGTAGACTTATTAATTTATTAACAATTTCTTATAAGTTAATGGTAATGTTAATAACATTTTCTCTAGTTATTTATTCAAAAACGTTGCCTAAATTTTATTATTCAGTTGTAAATTAAAAAATTGAAAATTTTTACTTGAGGAGGAATAGATTTAGATGAGGTGACTTTATAAACGTGATCATTAGATTCCCCATATTGGGGAATCGTTGCTATTAGTTCCCTTTTTGCATGATGGATACCCCAGATTAATTTTATGTTAATTTATTTCCGTTGTTAATTGAAACTGGCTCTATGATAACCATAAGCTGATTTATATTGTTTTTATTTACTTCATTAAGCTATGGCCCGTATTTGGACTAATGGATTTTAATTTTGAGTTAGTCTTTTTTAGCGTCAGTAATTTTATGAAATATATATACTTCCTTTTAATATTTTTCTTCAGTGCAGTGCAATGCCATGCGTTAGTAGGTTGTTTGTCTAGTAGTACCACCTACACCTACATTAACCCAGAAGGTATAAATAGAAATGGAGTTCCATCTTATTTTCACAGGTATGAATCAGATCGCCGCTTAACCTCAAGTAATTTTTGTTCGAGCCCTGTTTCACCATCTCAAGGTTGCTATATATATTCCACAAGATCAGGCTATACGAGTAGTCCTGGAACACTCGTTAACTATACAACAACGAATAACTGTAATGTTCCAATAGACGATTATGTAGGTCTCATTGTGGTATCATTAGCTGGCTTAGGTTTTTTAGTGCTTAGAAAAAGCGCTTTGATTTTATAAATCAGATAACGATCAAGAAATTCGTTTAAATGCGATCGTTTTTTTCTTTTAAATGTTTTCAATAGGTTAAATCAAAGCTGCTTTTTTTAATGCCAATTGATTTGGAATAGAGTTTGCAATTTGGTTAATGAATTATAAAATTATTAATCAAGCCTTTAAATCATTTTGCAAATATGAAACTCTATATTCTGCTGTTTTGCTTTCTCTTTTTAAGTAGTGATTCATTCGGCTACGTAGGCTGTTGCCTTTCAAGTACAGGTTACGTTTACACACAATTAACAGCAAGTAAGTACAAAAGAAGCGGGACTAAATTTTATGTTGGTGGTGCTTGTAGATCTGGAGCCTCTATGGGTACATGCACCGTAAACTCTCCGGATGAATTAGGAGATAAAGGTGATTATGACGCTCTTTATTGCCCTATTGATAACTATGCTTGGATATTGATGATCGGATCTTCATTTTTGGGCTTAGCATATATTCGTAAAAAATTAAATTTTCAGCTAATTCCTGATGTTGAAAATATTTAATCAATTAAATATTCTTTATATATTGACGTGTAATTTTGAGTAAAAAAGGGTACTTTTATGCTAAAAATTCTACAATTTAACAATGGTCATTAAATTAATTTTTGAGCAATTTATTTAATAATTAAATAATCTTTAATTTATTGATGTTGATTTTGTACCAATATTAAGTTCATAACTCATTTAGGCCTATAAAAAAAATCTCTGATGAAACCATCATGAGCATACCGCTCACCAATCGAAATGAACATTGCTCATGATAGCTTCATCACCTTTAAACAAATTTTTTTCTGATGAAAATATCAATTATTACCGTTGTATATAATGGAGAAGCATTCTTAGCTGATTGTATCAAATCTGTTGTTGCACAAGATTATGCAGATATAG
>JACMOW010000012.1 GCA_014377775.1 Pedobacter sp.
GGCATCGGCAATCCATACATTTCCAGCATCTGCAATTGCTTGTTTTGGCAGAGAAATATAAGTAGCATTTACCAAGGTTTTTTCTATGATGCCGCTACTATTTATTTGCAACACACGACCAATATTTGCTGCACTTTTTTGGCAAACCAGTAGCTTATTTTCTGATGCAGTAACGCTTGTAATTTGCCAATTAGCATCGTTATAAAATAAGTTCCAATTTGCACCATTTAATGCCAATAAACTATCATTTTTTAGAGCGAAAATTTTACTATTAAGTACTATTATATTTCGTACAGAACCATTACTCAAACTATTGCTACCACTAACATTCAGCCAATTAATGTAGTTGGATAAATTGGCAGCATTTATATTAACTTTCTTCAATCCCTCATCAGTTGCTGCATACCAAAAACTACCATCATTTACTAATCCATTGATGCCAATTTGATTGCCATTATTACCAATCAACCAAGTGTCTTTTACCTCATATTTTGTTAGGTTAATTACTATCACACCAAGTCCACTGCACAGGTAAGCAAAGCCACCACTGCAATAAATGCTATTGATGGTTTTATTACCCGTAACCGTACTTCTTTTTACGTCGCTGATGTTTTTTACGGTTCCATTTTTTAACACATCAATATTACTATTGGTGTAGGCAATTACCAGTTGTTGCGTGGCATCATCCCAAGCAATGGCACTCACACCAAAATCGTTCAGGCCGTTTACTTTGCTGTATCGTTCGGCATTATTATCTGCATCAACACTAAACACATTATTGGTGGTAGCACAGTAAATTTTATCGCCTTTTACAACTTGTTGCGCTGATTGATAATTTAAATGTTCCCGCCAATAACCAATTGGTACGAGAGCATTTTGAGAGACAGATGGCAGATGAAAGATGATAGTTGATAGAAATAGCAGGACGGGTTTTAGGTAAGCTGTTTTATTGCGAATTAATATATGTAAATATGGTAGCCACTGCTGCATCATGTTACAATACTACTAAGTTTAATTAACAAAGAGTATTGCATTGATTTTAAGAAAATAGCTAAACAAATAATCTTCCTTGTCCACTTTTTTTAAGATGCCAAAGGTTATTGCCAACGTGTTCGCCAATGTCTTCAAGCACTTTTAATATTGTTTGTTTTTCTGGTGTTGTTCCATTCTTTAGTAAAGGCAAAATATTCATGATGATTTCATCAAAAGTTGGATTAGTATTTTCCCTTTCCATCCGCCTCAAGTAACTAATTAAATAGTAACGAACCCTAAGTTGAATATCAACATGCGTTTTAAATTTTGTGTCTTTGCGTAATGAAAAAATTTCAGTTTCATCACTGTAATCAAATCTGTCTAGCAGTATTGGGGTAAGGTCAGAATATTGCTTTTTAAGTAAATCTAGAAAGCCTAACTCTAGACCTTTAATAATTAGCTCGTCATTTATTTGTTCAAGTGTTGCACCGTTATTTTTGGCAATGATGCTTTCAATAGTTTCCATTACAATTTCTGCAATGTCCATACCCAAGTTGGCTTTCATAATAGCTCTTGGGTTACTTACTTTACGAAAGTTGATGATTAATTGCCCAGATAAAACAGTAAATGGATTTTGCCTTTTCTTAAAACTTGTAGGGCCATTTTTTTGTGGAACAGCACCAACATATTCAAAGCCACAGGCTTCTGCTGTTTCAATAATCAAATGCCAAAACTCAGGGTCTTTGTGTGCAAATACAAAACTCATCCAACGGTCGTATTTCAATACACGATACATTTCCTTAATGCTGTCTGCCATTAAATTATTGTACTCATCTTTACTTTTTTTATGTTCGCCACCTTCAATAGCTTCTTGCTCAAAATCTTCTTCAGTTACTTTTAAATCAAGCCATGCATTCCACATTACTGATAAATCCAAATAAGGGATTTTCTTTCCATAAGGCGGGTCTGTATAAATGTAATCAACACTTTCTTTTGGTATCCACTTTAAGTTAGTTGCTGTACCTTTTACAATTTGAGCATTTCCAATTGTTCTTTCATTAATAAACATCTCAATTTCTTTTTTTGCATTTAGCATTTTTTTAAACTTTGTTTCGAATGTTTTTGAAACATCTAAATCTATTTCTTCTTTAGCTATTCGATAACGATAGTAAGCAAATGCAGCAGCATTTCCAGCGTTTTCATCTCTTGAACCTGAATTATGATATGTCCTATTTATTTTGGTAACCGTACTTGAAAATGCGAGTAGTAATGAACTTTTAATATTTTCATTTTGCTCCTTTTTGATTAGGTATTTTAAGAAAGCAAGTTGTGCCAATTGTTTATTTGTAAAAAGGTCTTCTATAAATTTCACATCCGATGCTTTAGGCAGTGATAGTCCTGTTGGGTATTGGTATTTTTCTAATGCTTTTCTTATGTCTTCATTAGTTGTTGGTGCATCTTTTTTAAATGCCACCATAACTCTGTTAAATGCTTCTGTTAGTTCATTTATTTTGATTGGTGCAACCAATGAGCTTACCATGAAAACGGACATTGGATTCAAGTCGATATGGATGGCTTTTCTATTATTCATTAAAGCTTCTACTGCTGTAATACCACTTCCCCCAAAAGGGTCTAATACTAAATCCCCTGGTTTTGAATAGTTTTTAATGTACTCTGCAACTACATTCCATGTTTGCTTAGTGAAATATCCATGAACCCCAAAATGCCTTTTGGCAGCTTGTTTTTTAACTTCAATTTCTTCTAGTAAAGGTCGAGTTGAATAATCAAAACCTGTTGGTTTTGCGGTAGCTGCTGTTGTATCGTAGCTTATGTTTTTACCAACTTGAAAACTAGTAGGCGATAAAAATGATTTGAGTTTATCCCAACTCTGTTCTACTTCATTCATTTCAAAATAAAGTATAGGAATGTTGGTTTCTTTTCTATACAGGGCGAACTCAAGACCATTACATAAAGCAAAATAAGTACTCCTTATTTCTGGATGTTCTGAGTAACTATATACCTGCTCAACATTGTCACTATTAACTACCTTTTCGTTGGGGGCTTTTGCATCTAATACCCAAGCAAAATTATTTTCAACTTTAAGAGAGTAATCTGGTATTAATTTAATTGCTCTTTTTGTACTTCCAGTTTTAATAAATGGATGAATAAGTGTTTTACTACGAACAATATTTTGCTGCAAATAGCCAAGCTGTTTAAGAATGGGAAGTATAATAACTTCCCTAACACTGTCTTCTTTGAAGTCTGCATCGCTACTAATTTTTTTGAAATCAAGCTGACCGAAGAGTAGTTCTTTAGTTATAAGCTGCATACAGATATTTTGTAGCTGCTTACTATAAACAAATCGGGTGCAATCCTTTATTTGTAATTCTACTACAGATAGGCACCTCGGACAGCCCTAAACAGAATAGAAAACAGCCAAAGGACGCACCCTTGCAGGTGCATCGCTTAAACTGCTTCTCTCTGTTTAATAAAATTTCCGAGGTTTTATCTGTAGAGAAACGTAAGCAACGCTATGCGTTAATAATATGTTGTGTCGGCAACAAATCTAAAGCATCAAACACTAATTCTAAAAGCTATTATTTATATTTGATTTACATAAACAAGAATTTTCATTTAACATCAATACATTTACTTAAACCGATTTTATGTCAACGATTATAGGTTTACAAAAGTTATCTCCCAAACAGCAATTATTAGCAACGCTTAATAAAATTGGCGGTTTAGCTGCCAATAGAAAAGCCTTGAAAGATTTACAAACTTTATTTACTGAAGAAATACAAAAACCAAATGTTGAACAGTTAAGAAAAGTAGCATGGAGAACGAAATAATTCTTTTGGATACCGATTTCTTGATTGAATACCTATACAATAATGACGAGGCAGTTGCCACTGTAAATAAAAATCCATCTACATTTTTCGTTATTGGCTTTACTACTATTGCAGAAATTATAAAGGGTTGTCAAAACAAAGAGCAACAGCAAAATCTTGCTAAACGTATAAAATCGTTTCACATATTGCATGTTGATGAAGAAATTTCTGAAATTGCTTTGCAACTAATACTTCAATACCATTTAAGCCACAATGCTGCAATAAATGATTGTTTATTGGCTGCAACAGCCCTAAAATATAATTGTGAATTAGCTACTTGCAATACCAAACATTTTGCCCACATACCAAAACTGCAATTACTACAACATCAAGTAAAACCGCAGCGACTCCCATCCATTGGATTATAAACAAAAGGTTTTTCTACTTCACTCCCACTACCTCATAAATCGCATCTTGAATTTTGCCCCTAACACCCAATTGACTGATTTTATTATTGTCACGGGTTGGGTTTACACGGTTGGATAGAAAGATATAAATGAGGTTATTTTTAGGATCTACCCAAACACCAATGCCCGTATAACCAGTGTGGCCAAAGGTTTCAGGCGATGCGAATTTTGATGGATACGGATCTTTACGGGTGGCATTATCTTTTTCTGGCTTATCAAAACCTA
>JACMOW010000013.1 GCA_014377775.1 Pedobacter sp.
ATTTGTTGCTCTTACCACTGATGATTTTTGCGCAACAAACTTTGGCTCGGTTTCATCAAAATCTATTAATGCAATTTTGCGCGACTTAAATACCTGCAGGTTTCCGTTAATATAGGTCAAATGATCTTTTATTAATGGGGTGATTAAGGAATCATTTGGATATTTCGTTGTAATTTTTTGAAAGGCAAATAGCAAGCTATCCAAGTTCTGCGTTCTGCCAATCGAAATGGCCTTCAAATAATCGTATTGTATTTGAAGCGAATTGCCTGGAAAACGCTGGTTTGCGTCATTCACACTTGTAATAACAGAAACATACTCCTTCTTTTCGTAAAGGCTAAAGACATCGTTATAAAGTTTATTAATGGTTAAATATAATGCATTTTGTTTCGTGGTGTAAGACGGGTCTAAAATTATTTTGGCGTAAGAAGAAGATGGATATTTAGTGAGTATTAAATTTTTATAGGCATCTGATTTATTTTGGTCGATGCCTTTATATGCTAAGTATAGGCTATAATAAATGGTTTCGAGGTGATTATTTTTTGGAAATCTGTTTAATAAAATTTCATATACTTTAGCGCTTTCCTTTTGATCTTCCAACACTTGTTGATAAAATCCTCCAATTTCTAAGTAAGCAGATATAATCTGCTGATTCGATTTATTTAACTGATCGTTAGTGAGTGGAAGCAAAGCGGTATAGGCTTGAATTTGAGTAATAACATCTTTTTTTGGATTTGCACTAATATTTAAATCTCCATTTATAGTTGCGTTTGCTTGGCTTTGCTGCGTAATTTGTGATGATGACTTTACGCTTTGTCTCCAATTATTTCCCCAAATTCTATTTCCCCACCGTTTTTTAAAATCGGTATAACCTCTGCTTATTGCAGTTAGGCTACTAAAATAAAATGTATTGCCTCGATTGGAGTTTAACGCAGTATTCGAAGCTCCCTTCTGTATGTTGTTTTTATCTTCAACAGCAATTGGCTGTACTTTAGGTTCAAATTGCTGAGCGATTTTATTTTCACGATCGGTAACGGATAGCTTAGCGATAAACTGTAAAGTATCTTGTGTGTTAATAATTTTATAACGGTCGCTTAAGTACTCTAAATTTTGAGCCTTTTTTAAGAGTTGTTCGTAATTGCGATAATTTTTTGGTAGCGTATTAATTGCGCTATCGTAATATAGTTTTGCGTTAACATAATCGTTTAGTGCTGAAAAGTAAAGATCGGCAAGCTTAAGATAGGATATACCTTTTTGGTTTTGATTAATTGTACTTTCTTTAACTGATAATTTATAGAAAGCTTCAGCCTTTTTATAGTCACGGTCGTCATAATAATCCTCAGCCACCTCATAATAGATCTGATCTGTATAATCTAAATTTTTATCGTCTTTTATTAATTTCAATAATTGCGCTTTACGATCAGAAGTTTGCTGATTAATTAAATCATTAACCCTGATTTTACTTAATCGTGCATTAAAGTACATCTCAAAGGGAGCGTTACTGTGTTCTACTTTGGTATAATTTTTTAAACTTGCTTCATAATTTTTATCGTATTCGAAGAGCTGACCTAAAATATAAGACCATCTGGTACGGCTTTTCCCATCGCCAGATGCCTTAATTGCTTTTTCTAAATAGTTTATAGCTTTCTTATAATCGTGTTGATTTATGCTCATCTGAGCTAAGGTGGCCAGTGGCTCTGCTTTTCCTTTCTTAACCGAATCTAACGTAACCAGAACCGAATCTAATAAACGAAGACTCATTTTATCGTTTTGCAATTGCATATAAGTTCGAGCTTTCCAGTTTAACGCATTTAAGTACACGCTCTTGTTCTTTTTATAGGCTCTTTCTACATAGTCAAAGTATTCGGCAGCATTATAGTAGTTCCCCTTATAGAAATTTGTTTTGCCTAATAGGATATATGCCTCATCAATATAATTGCTGAAATTTTTTTCACTTACAATAGTTTGTGCTTTTAAAGAAATGTCTGTTAGCTCTTTACTGTCGCCCGAAGATGTAGCCTCACTTAAGTAATCAACAGAAGGTGGAGCGATGTATACCGCTAATGTTTGCTCGTAATTATCTTTATAAGTCTGAGCAAGATTTTCTTGGTAGGTGGTTAGTAAAACATTTGAGTTATAAATATAGTTATATCGTGCAGATAGATTTTGTAACCGTCTGTTCGCTGCATTATTCTTTTGGGTAGAGCACGAATAGATTAATACCATACCTATGCAGGTTAAACTAAATTTCAGACTATTTTTTGCGTTGTTGTTCAAGAATTTAAATTGAGTGTTTAAAACAATATAACAAAATGTATGCAAAAATATTTTATTGTGGCAATAAAATATTAATATTTAAGGTATATTTTTGAACTAATTTCATTTTATGACAAACCCTGAAAAAGACGATACTGGAAAACAGGTCAATAATTTTGCAAAATATACAGGAATGGCTTTTCAAATGTTGGCAACGATAGGCTTATTTACATTCATAGGGTATAAAATCGATGAAAATCAGGGTCAAAATAGATCGATTTATGCAGCGATGCTGGGTTTTTTAGGGGTAATAGTTTCTTTATATGTGATTGTGCGGTCTTTAACGAGAAATGGAAATGAAAAATAGGGAATAGGAAATGGGTTTGACTATTTTTTTTAGATGTCCGGTCTATTCCCTATTAACTATTCCCAAAATAGAAATATTGTTGCTTTCTCCTATCTTTGCAAAAACCAAAGTATTTTGAGCTTACCTCGTTTCATTATTTATTATTTTCTTTTTATATCCATAATCGCAGGAATAGTCATTGTACTGCCCTACGTTTTCCCAACTACGCCATTATTTATCGAGAAATTTTGGGTTGTATTTGGCTTTGTAGCTGGGATTACTTTTATCGCCTATTTAGTAGCTTATATTGGTATTCAGCGTAAACCCGAAATGGGGGTAATGGCCATTATGGGATCTATTGCTTTGAAGATGTTATTTTCTATGGCTTTTGTACTCGTTTATGTGCTTTCAACACCTGTGAACAGCCTGCTTTTTGTGCTCAATTTTTTTTCTTTATATTTCTTATTTAGTGGCTTTGAAATTTACGCTTTGTTATGTAACTTGCGCCACTCAATAAAAAAGTAAAAAACATACAGTAAATGCACTTCAGTCATATTTTTAAATCAAAAAAAAATCTACAAAGTACCTTTTTAGCGCTTTTTTTAGCTTTTTTTAGCCTAAATGTTTCTGCGCATCCGAAGCCAGACGCTCCAGCTTCAGCAGAAAATCATGGAACGGTTGCATCAGAAGGAACTAAAACGGAAGAGTTTGACATTACTGCTTTTATTTTGCATCACATTGCAGATTCGCATGGTTTTCATTTGTGGGGCGAAGGAGATAACTCTGTTGCTGTTTCGCTACCAGTAATTTTATGGATAGACAATGGTTTGGTTACTTTTATGTCGAGCGCATTTCATCATGATGATGAAGGAAAACATGTGGTTGAAAAAAATGGCCAACGTTTTGTAAACTATCATGAAAAAATTTATATAGCTTCGGTAACGCCAAATGAGCATGGTGAGTACATGAGCTTAGATGCTGATCATAAAGCTTCTAATGTTCTTCCTTTAGATTTTTCGATTACCAAAAACGTATTTACCCTAATATTTTCAGCAATAATTTTAATTATTGTATTTGTTGGTGTAGCAAATTCTTATGCTAAACGTAAAGGGAAATCGCCAAAGGGCTTCCAATCATTAATAGAGCCAGTAATTTTATTCATTAGAGATGATATTGCTATTCCTAATTTAGGTGCTAAATATGAAGGATATATGCCATATTTGTTAACGGTATTTTTCTTTATTTGGTTCAACAACATACTAGGTATGGTTCCATTTTTTCCAGGAGGTGCCAATTTAACTGGTAACATTAATCTAACTCTTGTATTATCTGTAATCACATTCTTGATTACAAATGTTAAAGCAAATGGTCATTATTGGAAACACATTTTCTGGATGCCGGGTGTACCTGTGCCAATGAAGATATTTTTAGCACCATTAGAGTTAATGGGTGTATTTACAAAACCTATTGCTTTAATGATACGTTTATTCGCAAATATTACAGCAGGCCATATTTTGGTATTGGCTTTATTGTGCTTAATTTTTGTATTCAAATCAATTTTTATTGCGCCAGTATCTATTGTATTCGTGGTATTTATTAGCATGATTGAGTTATTGGTAGGTTTTATACAAGCTTTTATATTTACAGTTTTAACTGCATTATTTATTGGCTTGGCTGTGCAAGAGCATGGCGAACATTAATTAGAAACAATATTGTTTACATATAAATTAAATTAAAATGGTAGTAGGAAGTATTGCTGCAATTGGTGCAGGTTTAGCTGCAATTGGTGCAGGTGTTGGTATCGGTAAAATTGGTGGTTCGGCTTTAGAAAGTGTTGCTCGTCAACCAGAAGCTGCGTCTAAAATTCAAACAATGATGTTAATTGCTGCGGCATTTGTTGAAGCGGTTGCATTATTTGCGGTTGTTGTATCTTTCTTAGGTACAGGGAAACCTTAAAAAACAAAATTTCGGAGCGGTTGGCTCCGAAATTTTATTAAAATTTGTAAACAACAATAAAATAATATAACATGGATTTATTTAGTCCCAGTATTGGTTTAATCGTTTGGAGTACCATCGTATTTCTTACCTTACTTTTCATTTTAGCAAAATTTGCTTGGAAACCAGTAATGGCTGCCATTAAGGAGCGTGAGCAATTTATTGACGATGCGTTAAATAAAGCAGAATTGGCTACGCAAGAAATGGCGAGATTAACTGCGCAAAACGAAGACTTGATGAAACAAGCTCGCGCAGAGCGTGATGAAATTTTGAAAGAAGCAAAAATGCTTAAAGATAACATCGTTAACGAAGCCAAAACGCAAGCGCAAACAGAAGGTACTAAACTGATTGAAAAAGCGCGTATTGAGATTGAAAATCAGAAAAAAGCTGCCTTGGCTGAATTAAAAGGACAAGTATCTTCTTTGTCATTAGAAATTGCAGAACGTGTTTTACGTAGTCAGTTAGACGATAAAGCAAAACAACAAGACTTGGTAGCGAGCTTGTTAAAGGATGTGGAGTTAAATTAGTATTAATATTATGTCAAATAAAGCAGCAAGTAGATATGCAAAATCGTTAATTGATCTTTCTACAGAGCGTAATGCTTTGGAAGAAATTAAAAACGATATGGTGTTTTTTGAAGATGTGGTAGATACCAACAGCGAGTTGGAAGCAATTCTTAAAAACCCCATCGTACCTTTAGATAAAAAGGCAGGCATTTTAAATGATATTTTTGGTAATAAGGTTCATGAGGTTACCAATAGCTTTTTAAAACTAGTGGTTAATAAAGGTCGTTCGGCAATCTTGTTTGATACTGCAAAGCAATTTATTAGTCAATACAATGACATTAAAGGGATAGTAACTGCAGAGGTAACATCGGCTATTGCCATAACAGATGCAAACAGAACGGAAATTGTTGCTTTAGTTAAGAAAGAATTAGGTGCCAATGAAGTTGTTGTTAAAGAAAAACTTGATGAGAAGCTGATTGGCGGATTTATATTGAAAGTTGGTGATAAGCAGTTTGATGCGAGTATTGCTGGCGGATTACAGAAGTTAAAGAAGGAATTCGCTTTAAGTTAAGCGATAATCGTTTGGCGCAAAGCGATAAGCAATTAGAATGCTTTTCGCTCTACGCCCCACGCTAAACAAAAGAATTAAAAAAAATAAAAATTATGGTAGAGGTAAGACCAGACGAAGTTTCGGCAATTATCAGACAACAATTGTCGGGCTTTAAATCAGAAGCTGAGCTTGAAGAAGTTGGTACCGTTTTGCAAGTAGGCGATGGTATTGCTCGTGTTTACGGCTTAACTAAAGTTCAAAGCGGTGAGTTAGTTGAGTTCGCCAATGGATTGCAAGGCATTGTTTTAAATCTTGAAGAAGATAATGTTGGGGTGGTTTTATTAGGACCGAGCGACGAGATTAAAGAAGGGGATACCATTAAACGCACCAAAAAAATTGCTGCGATCAAAGTTGGTGAAGGTATGCTAGGTCGTGTAGTAAATACATTAGGTGAGCCAATTGATGGTAAAGGGCCAATTTTAGGTGAAACTTACGAAATGCCTTTGGAGCGTAAAGCACCAGGTGTAATTTACCGTCAGCCAGTTACCGAACCTTTGCAAACAGGTATCAAAGCAATCGATGCGATGATTCCTATCGGTCGCGGTCAACGTGAGCTGGTTATTGGTGATCGCCAGATTGGTAAAACAGCAGTTTGTATCGATACAATTATCAATCAAAAGGAATTTTATGAAGCAGGAAATCCTGTATTCTGTATATATGTAGCTTGTGGACAAAAAGCAAGTACAGTAGCTAACGTTGTTCGTACTTTGGAAGAAAACGGTGCAATGGCTTATACGGTAGTTGTTGCTGCTTCGGCTGCTGAACCTGCTCCATTGCAGTTTTACGCTCCATTTGCAGGTGCTGCCATTGGTGAGTTTTTCCGTGATACAGGTAGACCAGCTTTAATTGTTTATGATGATTTATCTAAACAAGCAGTAGCTTATCGCGAGGTTTCGTTATTGTTACGTCGCCCACCAGGTCGTGAGGCTTATCCAGGTGATGTATTTTATTTACACAGTCGTTTGTTAGAACGTGCTGCAAAAATCAACGCTAACGATGAGATTGCAAAAAACATGAACGATTTACCAGAATCGCTTAGAGGAATTGTTAAAGGTGGTGGTTCATTAACAGCTTTGCCAATTATAGAAACCCAAGCGGGTGATGTTTCTGCATATATTCCAACAAACGTAATTTCAATTACAGACGGACAAATCTTTCTAGAGTCGAATTTATTTAATGCAGGTGTTCGTCCAGCAATTAACGTAGGTATTTCGGTATCGCGTGTAGGTGGTAATGCGCAAATTAAATCAATGAAGAAAGTAGCTGGTACTTTAAAATTAGATCAAGCTCAATATCGTGAGTTAGAGGCTTTCTCTAAATTTGGGTCTGACTTAGATTCAGCTACAAAATCAGTATTAGATAAAGGCGCACGTAATGTTGAAATGTTAAAGCAAGCTCAGTATTCTCCAGTAACTGTAGAAAAGCAAGTAGCTATCGTTTATTTAGGGACTAAAAACTTAATGCGTTCAGTTCCTGTAAATAAGATTAAAGCATTTGAAGCAGAGTTTTTGCAAGCATTAGAGTTGCGACACCCTGAAGCATTAGCGGCTTTAAAAGCAGGTAAGTTAGATGATGCTACTGCGGTGTTAGAAACCGTTGCTAAAGAAATTTCAAGTAAATATTAATCGAGATTTGAGAAAATAGATATGAGATATGAGATTGGACAGTTATTGTTCAGATCTCATTTCTCACATCTCACATCTAATATAAAATGGCTAATTTAAAAGAAGTAAGAATACGTATATCATCGGTGCAATCTACTCAGCAGATTACCAAAGCCATGAAAATGGTTTCGGCTGCTAAGCTGAAGCGTGCTACAAATGCTATTGTTCAATTACGTCCGTATGCTACCAAACTAAAAGAAATTTTAGGTAATCTTTCGGCAAGCTTAGAAGGTGGTTCTTCACCATTTATCGAAGAGCGCGAGCCTGATAAAGTGTTAATTGTTGTAGTTTCGTCTAATCGTGGTTTAGCAGGTGCCTTTAACATGAATGTAATTAAAACTACGAATAACTTAATTGCCGAAAAATATAGTGATCAGCTTAAAAACGGTAATGTGAGTATTGTGGCGATTGGAAAAAAATCTCAAGATTTTTACGAAAAACGTAATTATAAAGTTATTGGCAATAACAATGAAGTTTATACCGCTTTAACTTTCGAAAACGTAACCAAAATTACGGAAGCAATTATGCTTGGTTTTGAAAATGGCGATTACGATAAAGTTGAATTGGTTTACAATAGATTTAAAAATGCTGCGGTTCAAATTTTAACGACTGAGCAATTATTGCCTTTGCCAAAAGCAGGAACTACTATTGAAACTAAATCAACAAATGTTGAGTATATATTAGAGCCTAATCAGGAAGATATCGTTAAACAATTAATTCCTAAATCGATTAAGATCCAATTGTATAAGGCGGTTCTGGATTCTCATGCTTCAGAGCACGGCGCACGTATGACTTCGATGGATAAGGCGACAGAAAATGCTGGAGATTTATTAAAAGCATTAAAATTATCATACAATCAAGCACG
>JACMOW010000014.1 GCA_014377775.1 Pedobacter sp.
AAAAATCACGTTATATTTGCACCTCTTATTTAAAAAACTCTAGTTAAGATATTATACGTTATGAAAAGAACATTCCAACCTTCGCAAAGAAAGAGAAGAAACAAACATGGCTTCCGCGAAAGAATGGCTACAGCAAACGGTAGAAGAGTATTAGCTTCTCGCCGTGCAAAAGGAAGAAAAAGATTATCAGTTTCTGACGAGCGTCGTCACAAAGCATAATTTTTGGTTGTTAGCAGCCAAAAAATCGCTGCTCAATTGCAATCAAAAAAATGAACACATTTAAGAAAGAAGAACGGTTATGTAGTAAAAAGTCGCTAGACTTACTATTTAAAAACGGTTCTTCTTTTTTATTATATCCTTTTCGTATTACTTACTTGTTTATTGATGAAGTCCATCAATATCCTGCCCAAGTGGTAATTAATGTCGCTAAAAAGCGTTACAAGCGTGCAGTAGATCGTAACCTCATCAAACGCAGAACTCGAGAAGCCTATCGTTTACAAAAGGAATTACTTCTTTATTCTCATTTGAGTGATCCTACAAAATTACTATTACTTTCCTTACAGTTTATTGGCAAAGAAAAATATGAGTATATTTTTTTTGAAAAGAAATTGGGTCTAGCTTTCAAGAAATTGATCAGTCAAATTAGTTCAAATGAAGTTCATTAAGTTTGTATTTTCATGGTTATTTTTAGGCATCATACGATTGTATCAACTGCTGCTTTCTCCCTTATTAGGAGCAAGTTGCCGATTTACTCCAACGTGTTCCCAATACGGCATAGAGGCCATTAAAAAGCATGGTCCTTTTAAAGGTGGGTGGCTTACTTTAAAGCGAATCGGTAATTGCCATCCTTGGGGTAAGCATGGGCATGATCCCGTTCCCTAGTTTTAATTAGTAGCTAATTAGCTAATTTGTAATTAACTTTGCCTTATGCCCACTATACTTCAACTCGAAACTGCTACCCCTGTTTGTGCGGTTGCTTTATCAATAGATGGAAAAACTATTGCTTTTAAAGAAGAAACTGCTCAAAATATTCATGCTTCCAAGCTAACTTTATTTATCAATGAGGTGATGGAACAGGCAAATATTAAGTTTAACGATTTAGACGCCGTAGCCGTGAGTAAAGGCCCCGGATCTTATACTGGCTTAAGAATAGGAGTTTCTACGGCTAAGGGTCTTTGTTTTGCGTTAGATAAACCCTTAATTGGTATCAACACCCTAACCATGATGGCTGCTGGCTTTTTATCCGAACATCCTAATTATAGTGGATTGGTTTGTCCGATGATCGACGCGCGAAGAATGGAAGTGTTTGCAGCGGTTTTTGATTATCAGTTAAATGAAGTTGAATCTACCAATGCAAAAATCGTTGATGAAAATAGTTTTTTAACACACTTAGATCAACATTTAGTTACTTTTATTGGCAATGGAGCAGAAAAGTGCCGTGAGCTGATTAATCATAAAAATGCGAAGTTTGTATCATCAAACTTTAATTCTGCTGTAAACCTGAGCTCAATCGCCAATGTGGCTTTTAATGATAAAAATTTTGAAGATGTAGCCTATTTTGAACCTTTTTACTTAAAAGATTTTGTTTTTACGGCACCGAAGAAAAAGGAATTGTTTTAACCACAAAGGCGAAAAGAACGTAAAGCTAAGTGCAAACCCTTGGTAAACTTTGTGACTTGGTGGTTAATAAATTAATTCTTTAATTATCTACAACCACTTTCTCTTGTTTCTTAGCCATTAATATATTACTCAAAAATTTCCCTTTATCGCCCGATAGCTGGTATGAAAAAGCTTCAAATTTTCCCAATCCATTATTGGCCCGATAATACTTAAAAAAAGGCATTTTAAGATTTCTGCCAAAAATAGTATTCGAATTTTTGTTATTGATGTAGAAAGAAATGGTAGCGGCAGATAATTGATCATTAAAATACTGATAATCTTTATCATTAATCAACAATGAATTGTTTCGATAACTATTCAGAAAAACTTGTATGCTGCTTGCATTATTCGACATCACTAAATAATTGTCGATAATAGTGTAATAAGGTATATCAAATTTCTTAAATGGTTCGCCAAAATAAGTATAAGGAATACCAGACTCCCTAAAAATTCTAATATCTGGCGCATATTCTGCACTAAGATCTAACAGTAACTGGCCCACCTTATCTCCATTACTTAAGGTAATACCTCCAAATTTTTCGCCACTTGCCAGTTGAAAGGTTACGAACTGATTTTTAAAGTAAACGGGAAAAATTTGTTTAAGATCTAATCCGTATTTTTTGGAAATCATTTCTTCATTTTTTAGAATTCGTTCGTTCCCCCTTTGTTTTCCTAGCCATTTACATAAATCGATAAACCAATTTTTATAATCAGATACGGCATAAATGGTATAATTAGCTGTTGTTTTTGGGAGCAGGTTGTTAATCACTATTTTTTGATCAGGCATATGATCAAATAAAGTATAATAATTGACTCCATTACCCAATTTAGTTGTTCCATTGAACAGCAATTTTTCACTGCTAAAATTGTAATTTAATGTTGCATAAGTGCCTTTTTGGTTAAAAACACTCAATTCACCACTCATCGAGCTGTTCAGCGTATTTTTTAATAAGCTGGGTAGCACTTCAAAATTTAAATAGACACTGGCCAAACTGTTTTTGGTAAGTCCAATATTTTCTTTAATATAGTTGGCAAAATTTGAAGCTTTATGTTGCGCAGTTCCTATTATTTTTTGGATCTGCTCACTTGCGTCAGACAGCACAACAAGTTTATCTTCGATCCCCATGTATACCACTGTGCTATCCGAAAAACGGAGTTTAACAACGTCTTTTAGTTGGGTAGTTTTTATGTCTTTTGGAAGGTGATTCGCTAAAAACTGTTGTAGATTAATTGATTGCTTAAGTTGCGTGCAAATTAAATAATCTATCTGGTTATTTTTGCCAGGCAAAAGGCCTATATAAATTTTTTGCTGACCTAAAAGCTCAGTAAGTTCTGGCTTCTCTAATATTTGTTTTCTTATGGAGGCTAACTGATAGGATTTAGTTTCACCTAAAACACGCTGAAATAAATCTTGCCCACTCAAGATTTCATAAAAACGTTTATCATGATCGAAACAGAATATCAATCCGGCATTGGCCGATATCACATTTAAAGACAAATCATTCGCTTCGCTTCGCTTATTAAGATTAGAAAAATATAGATACGCCATAGCAATCATCGCTATTAGCAGTATTCCCATTGTAATTATAATTCTTCTCATCGCTTTATCTTTACAAATTTAATTTAATAGTTGAAATTACCCGCATTTTCTTAAATTAGCAATCATTTAAAGCCGAAACCAATGAACAAACGAATTATCCTTATTGCCGCTTTTTTTGGTGCGTTAGCAGTAGTTTTGGGTGCATTTGGCGCACATAGTCTTAAGAAAATAGTTACACCTGAATCCTTAGCCATTTGGCAAAAAGGTGTCGAATATCAATTTTATCATACTTTTGCCTTGTTATATCTTTCTACTTTAGTTAGGTATAAGCATAAACTAATCA
Organism: Pedobacter sp.; assembly: GCA_014377775.1. Lineage (GTDB taxonomy): Bacteria > Bacteroidota > Bacteroidia > Sphingobacteriales > Sphingobacteriaceae > Pedobacter. The sequence continues at coordinate 3,543 of JACMOW010000014.1, forward strand.
ATTTTGCTTTTGCATTTTTTACATCAGGGATTATCTTGTTTTCGGGATCACTCTATTTGTTAGCATTAAAAGACGTAGCCAGTTTAGCTTTTTATCCTTTTTTAGGACCCATTACGCCAATTGGAGGCTTATGTTTTATTTTCGGTTGGATATGCCTTTTTTTAACGGCCTTAAGCGATAAATAATGCTATTCGCTAATTCAAAAAATTTTTCGGAAAGAGAAACCCTCTTCGTGGAAGTGATATTGCCATTATCGCTATCCATTAACTATACGTATAGAGTTCCATTTGAACTCAATGAAAAGGTTGCCGTTGGAAAAAGAGTGGTGATCCAATTTGGAAAGCATAAGATTTATACTGCACTTGTAAAAAAAATAAGTCAAACCCCTCCAGAGTTTTACGAAGCTAAGTACATTATCGATGTAGTTGATGAATTTCCAGTAATCACTAGCAAACAGCTCGAATTTTGGGATTGGATTACATCATACTACCTCTGCAACGAAGGTGATGTAATGGCAGCTGCTTTGCCCACAGGCTTAAAGTTGGCCAGTGAAACTATTTTAGTTTTGAGAGATGAACTTCCGGAAGTATTAGACTTAACTGAAAAGGAAAAATTGATTTTTGAGGTGCTTGTAAAGCAGCAACGCATGAGTATTGACGAGGTGGCAGAACTATTGGGACAGAAAACGGTTTACCCTACCATTAATACGATGATAAGTAAGGAGATAATTTTTATCGCCGAAGAGGTAATCGAGAAGTATAAGCCCTTGCTAAAATCATTTATCAGCCTAAATCCATTTTATAAGGAAGAAGAAAATTTGAAGCAGCTTTTCTTAGTATTAGAAAGGGCACCTAAACAGTTGGATTCATTATTAGGCTATTTGAAGTTAGCCAAAACGGAGCCCGTTATTGCTAAGCAATTATTGTTAGAAGCGAGTGGAAGTGGACAGGCTGCGCTAAAGGCCTTAATTGAAAAGCAGGTTTTTCGTTTAGAGAAACGTCAAGTGAGCAGACTGGCAGAGGCACAAGATGAATTCGAAGTTAACTTTAAGCTAAGTGATGCGCAGCAGACTGCATTTGATGAGATAGAAAATCAGTTTTTGAAGAAGGAAGTGGTGCTATTACATGGGATTACCGCTTCTGGGAAAACACAATTATATATTAAATTAATAGAGAAAGCAATTGCTGGGGGTAAACAAGTACTTTTCTTATTGCCAGAAATAGCGCTCACCACTCAAATTGTGGAACGAATACGATTATACTTTGGCGATAAAATAGGGGTTTACCATTCTAAATTTAACGATAACGAAAGAGTAGAAATTTGGAATAAAGTACTGAAAGGTACTTATCAAGTGGTTTTGGGCGCACGATCGGCAGTGTTTTTGCCTTTTGGTGATTTAAAATTAATTGTAGTTGATGAAGAGCATGAATCTTCCTATAAACAACATGAACCCGCACCTCGTTATCAAGCAAGGGATGCTGCGGTTTTTTTAGGGCATTTGCATCAAGCGAAAGTTGTTTTGGGCTCGGCAACGCCCTCTATTGAGAGCTTTTATAATGCAAGCACTCATAAGTACGGCCTGGTTAACCTAGCAGAAAGGTTTGGAGGTGTACAATTGCCCTTACAAGAAGTGGTAAGTATAGCTGATGAAACCAAGCGAAAAAAAATGACCGCTTATTTTACTAGCGTTTTATTGGAACACATTACCATTGCGCTCGAAAATAAGGAACAGATTATTTTGTTCCAAAACCGTAGAGGATATGCTACCATTCTCATTTGTGCCACCTGTGGCTATGCGCCAAAATGTGTGAACTGCGATGTGAGTTTAACATATCATAAAACAAGTGGAAAATTGCATTGTCACTATTGTGGTTATCATCAAAACAGTATAAACAGTTGTCCGGCTTGTGGTTCTGTACATATTGAACAAAAAGGTTTTGGTACCGAACGAATTGAGGAAGAATTAGCACTTATTTTTCCAGATGTAAAAATTGCAAGGCTCGATTTAGATAGTTCGCGGACTAAAAATGGGATGCAGCAAATTATTGCCGATTTTCAGGATAAGAAAACTCAAATTTTAATTGGTACACAAATGGTTGCCAAAGGGCTCGATTTCGATAATGTAAGTTTGATTGGGGTTATTAATGCCGATACTTTATTAAACTACCCCGATTTTAGGGCATTTGAAAGAAGCTATCAATTGTTGGCACAAGTTGCAGGAAGAGCGGGTAGGAGAGATAAACAGGGTTTGTCTATTATTCAGGCTTATAGCGATTCGCATCGCATTATCAAGCAAGTGCTAGGCAACAATTACTTCGAAATGTACAACGATGAGTTAGCTGAGCGCGAAAAATATCATTACCCACCTTTTACACGTTTGATTTTTATAAATGTAAAACATAAAGATGCCAATGTGTTAAATGTTGCTGCACAAAATTTAGCCAATGCTTTAAGGGCGCAACTGGGAACTCGGATTTTGGGGCCCGAACAGCCTTTGGTAGCCAGAATTAGAAATTATTACCTTAAGCAGATTAGCATTAAGGTAGAAAAAACCATTGCCATACAAAAAGTAAAGCGCATTTTAAAGGATACGATTAAGGATTTTAATACGCAAAAGGACTTTAAAAGTGTGATTGTGCAGATTGATGTTGATCCCTATTAAAATAGACAAAATTATTGCTTGATACCCTGCATAATAGAAATTGTTAGGAAATTAATGTAGCTTATATATCTCTAAAAAGCTATTTTTGGATGCAATGGCGTATAAATTTATTGACAACTACAGAGAACAAGGTGCACGAAAAAAATTAGTTGTTTTGCTTAAAGAGAGAGGGATTGCCGATGAGAGGGTATTAAAGGCAATTGGTAAAGTTCCGCGTCATTTCTTTTTCGATGAAACTTTTTGGAATCAGGCGTATAAAGATATTGCTTTTCCAATAGGTGATGGGCAAACCATTTCGCAGCCTTATACCGTTGCTTATCAAACCGAGGTGCTTCACATCCAAAAAGGAGATAAGGTATTAGAAATTGGCACGGGTTCTGGTTATCAAACCTGTATTTTAATGGAACTAGGTGCAAAAGTATATACCATCGAGCGACAAGAAAGCATTTATAGACACACGATAAGGGTATTGCCAGGTATGGGCTATAAAGCTAATTTTTTTCTTGGTGATGGTTCTAAAGGCATTGCAGAACACGCACCTTATGATAAAATTATCGTTACCGCAGGAGCTCCATTTGTGCCCGAAACTCTTCTAAAGCAATTAAAAATTGGTGGTATTTTAGTAATTCCTGTGGGGGATGAAAAGTCGCAAAAAATGATTACAGTTATCCGAGTTAGCGAAAATGATTACGATAAAATAGAATTAGATACGTTTAGGTTTGTGCCTTTGGTAGGGGATCAGGCGTGGTAATTAAACCTTCATTGCCCTATCCATTTCCCGTTTACTTTCTCGATCTTTAATGCTGTCTCGTTTGTCGAATTCTTTTTTACCCTGCGCTAAAGCAATTTCTATTTTTGCAAAACCTCTATCGTTTGTGAAAATTCGCAAAGGAACAATGGTATAACCCTTTTCTTCGCCCTTTACTTTTAATTTTTTAAGCTCCTTCTTTTTTAACAACAAAACACGATCTCTTTTTATATCGTGATGGTGAAAAGAGCTATGGCTATATTCAGAGATGTGAAGGTTTCTAACGTAAAGAATATTGCCAATAAACATACAAAACGCATCGGTCATATTGGCCTTCCCTTGTCTAATTGCTTTAATTTCAGTGCCTAATAAGGCTATTCCAGCTACAAAACTTTCTAGTACATGGTAATCAAAATATGCTCTTTTATTTTTTATTTGGATATCGTTGGCCATAAATACAAATATCGGTATTTCTTTTTGTTCAAAAACCAACCGACCAAACAAATCGTAAATAAATTTGTCTAAATATTTTTTTAGATGAGTCTAAATTTATATTTTTGCTTAACTAATTTTATATTATGAAAAGTCTAATACTATCTATATTATTACTGTTAACTATACATTCGCTAAATGCTCAGCAATTTAAGTTAAGTGGGGCTGTGAAAATCGAAGGCGTAAATATGAAAGCAACCGTATATTTAGTAGAGCAAAAGAAGCTTATTTCTACTGATAGCTTAGGTAGATTCGCTTTTTCTAATCTAAAAGCTGGGATATACAACGTAAAAATAAGTCAGCTTGAATATAAGAGTGTGAGTAAAAGAATAGACCTTTTAGCAGATACCACGCTAGCACAAATTATACTAGATCCTTTAGATGAAAGACTAAATGAAGTTGTAATTACAGGTACACAAAAGGAAGTAAACCGATTAGAGAGCCCAGTGCCTGTAGAAATTTATACTGCAAAATTTTTTAGAAAAAACCCAACACCTAGTATTTTCGAGGCACTACAAAATGTAAATGGCGTACGGCCACAGTTAAACTGTAATATATGCAATACTGGTGATATTCACATCAATGGTTTAGAGGGGCCATATACGATGGTGCTAATCGATGGTATGCCGATTGTGAGTAGTTTATCAACAGTTTATGGTCTTTCGGGTATTCCGAATGCATTGGTAGAACGAATTGAGGTAGTTAAAGGACCAGCATCATCGTTATATGGGAGTGAGGCAGTTGGCGGATTGATCAACATTATCACTAAAAAAGTTCAAAATTCTTCCTTATTTACGGCAGACTTGATGACTACAGGTTATGGAGAAAACAACACTGATGTGGGTTTTAAGTTAAATTTGAACAAAAAGATTTCGGTATTAACAGGTTTAAACTATTTTAAGTATGGGAATCCAGTAGATCATAATCACGATGGTTTTACAGATGTAACCCTGCAAGATCGTATTTCTATGTTTCAAAAATGGAACATTGCCCGAAAAGAAAACCGTGTGTTTTCATTGGCTGGCCGCTACTTGTATGAAGATAGATGGGGAGGAGATATAAATTGGAATAAAACCCATCGGGGTGGTGATGTAAAATACGGAGAGAGTATTTATACAAAAAGATTCGAGCTGATCGGAAATTATCAACTTCCTGTTCATGAAAAATTATTTTTATCGTTTTCATTAACTAGCCATGATCAGGATAGTCGATATGGAACAACTTCTTATATTGCGCAACAAAAGATCGCTTTTTCCCAGTTAACCTGGGATAAAAAACTGGGCAATAACGACTTATTATTTGGTGCAGCTTTTCGTTATACTTATTATGATGACAATACGCCTGCCACAGCATCGGCCGATTTGATTAATCCTTTGAATATCCCTGAACGTACTTTTTTGCCAGGCTTATTTATTCAAGACGAAATTAAATTAACTGCTACACATTCTATCTTAGCAGGTGCAAGGTACGATTACAATTCTGTTCATGGTCATATATTCACCCCTCGCCTTGCTTATAAATGGGCACTTAATGAAAATAATATTATCCGCTTCAATGCCGGAACAGGATTTAGAGTGGTTAATATATTTACCGAAGATCATGCCGCTTTAACCGGAGCTAGAGAAATCGTAATCCAAAATGAACTAAAACCAGAGCGCACCTATAATGTAAACTTAAATTATCTTAAAAAAGTACATTTAAATAATGGTTCCTTTTTAGGTTTAGATTTTTCTGGATTTTACACTTATTTTAACAATCGAATTATTGGCGATTTTGATTCGAATCCCAATCAGATTATTTATGATAACCTTAATGGATACGCGGTAAGCAAAGGATTAACTGCCAATATAGATTTAGCCTTTAGTTCTGGCGTAAAAATAACTACGGGATTAACTTATCAGGATGTAGGTTTTGTAGAAAACGGAATTAAACAACAACAAATCTTAACTGAGAAATTTTCTGGAACTTGGGCGGTATCATATAAATTAAATAAATTGCATTTAGGAATAGATTATACAGGCAATGTATATAGTCCGATGCGCCTGCCATTGCTAGGAGCGATGGATCCTCGTCGACCATTTTCTCCAGTATGGAGCATACAAAATATTCAATTCGTTTACGACGGATTTAAACGTATCGAGTTATATGGCGGAGTGAAGAATCTTCTTAATTTTACACCAAATAAGGGAACGCCATTTATCATTGCAGGAGCGAATGATCCTTTTGATAAGAATGTTCAGTTTGATGCAGCTGGGCAGGTTAGGGCAACTCCAAGCAATCCGTATGGGTTAAGTTTTGATCCGAATTATGTGTACGCACCAAATCAGGGAATAAGAGCTTTTTTTGGCGTTCGGTTAACAATAAATTAAGTGTGCTAAATATTTAATACGCCAGCGGTACGATTGGTTCTTTTTTGGTTGTGGACATAATCATCATAGTTTGAAACGTTTTAACAACAGATATCTTACTTATTTTATCCATAATTAAACGCTCGTACGCCTTAATATCATTTACATAAACCTTTAGCAAAAAATCTGCCTGGCCGGTTACATGGTGGCACTCGGTTATTTCTTTAATCTGATTTACTTCGTCTAAAAAGATCTGAATGGTATTATTTTTATGGAAATCTAACTGAACTTGAATGAAAGTTTTAATGCCCAATCCTAGCTTTTCTTCATCCACTAAGGCATGGTAACTTTTAATATATCCCGACATTTCGAGCTTACGTACCCGCTCTAAAGTTGGTGCCGGAGATAGGCCAATTTCTTGCGATAAAAGTAAATTGGTAATTCTACCGTTTTCTTGTAAAAGCTTAAGAATTTTAAAATCGATTTTATCAAGTTCTGAGGCCATAATATGAGGGATGATTACCAAAGGTAGGATACTAACTTATATTTGCCAAATTTTATTTTAAAAACGAACCTAAAATTTACTTTTTATTTTACCATTTATTTTTTAGATTTGTCTAAATTTAAAATTAGACAAACAAAAATGCAATCTTTTACAGAAGAGAATTATTTGAAAGTGATTTATCATTTGTCGGTCATTAGTAATCCCGTTCAAACCAATGCTATTGCTGAGCGTGTTCAAACCAAAGCCGCTTCGGTAACTGATATGATTAAAAAACTTTCGGAAAAGGAATTGGTAAATTATGTAAAATACCAAGGCGTAACTTTAACAGAGGCTGGAAAACTAACGGCAATAAATATTGTTAGAAGACATCGGCTTTGGGAAGTGTTTTTGGTTGAGAAATTAAATTTTAAATGGGACCAGGTGCATGAAGTAGCCGAGGAACTAGAGCATATTAAATCGACATTACTGGTTGAACGCTTGGATGAATTTTTAGAATTCCCAAAAGTAGATCCACATGGCGACCCAATACCTGATCAGAATGGCAACTTTGCTGATCTATCATTTATTAAATTAAGTAAGCTCAAAATGAAAGAAAAGGGTACCATAACCGGAGTGAGTGAGCATTCGTCTCCGTTCTTAAAACACCTAGAAAAATTAGGATTAACCTTAGGTAAACGAATAGAAATTTCTGAAATTATTGATTTTGATGGGTCAGTAGAACTTTTAATCGACGATAGGAAAATAAACATAAGCAAAGAAGTAGCTAAACACATTTTAATTAGCAAATGAGTATGAACCAAAAGCAATCTTTAAGCGAAGTACATAAAAGCGTAGCTACAGATAAGCGAACGGGTTGGAAAAGAATACTCTCTTTTATTGGTCCAGCTTATTTGGTAAGTGTGGGCTACATGGATCCTGGAAATTGGGCCACAGATATTGCCGGAGGCAGTAAATTTGGCTATCAGTTAATTTGGGTATTGTTGATGTCGAACTTAATTGCCTTGCTGTTACAATCGTTAAGTGCGCGTTTGGGTATAGTGCGAGGATTAGATTTGGCGCAGGCTTCGAGAAATGCTTATCCAAAATGGGTAAACTTCCCATTATTTATTTTGGCGCAAACGGCTATTATTGCCTGCGATTTGGCAGAAATTATTGGGATGGCTATTGGCTTAAACCTACTTTTCGGCTTGCCCTTAATTTGGGGAGTATCTATCACCATATTCGATACGGTGCTGCTACTTTTCTTGTTAAATAAGGGAATGCGAAAAATGGAAGCCTTTATTGTTTCGATGGTTTTTATAGTTGGTATTTCTTTTCTAATTGAGATGTTCATCGTAGAACCCTCACTCAAAGAAATTGTAAAGGGTTTTGAACCCTCTATGCTTAGCGGCGAGGCTTTATACATCGCTATTGGTATTATCGGCGCCACTGTGATGCCTCATAATCTATACTTACACTCTTCGCTGGTTCAAACTCGAAAGTTTGAAAGAGATTCGAAGGGGATTAAAGAAGCGATTAAATTTAACTTTATCGATACTGCTATTGCGTTAAACTTAGCATTTTTTGTAAATGCTGCTATTTTAATTCTAGCTGCTGCCGCTTTCTTTAAAAATGGATTCCATGAAGTGGCCGAAATTCAAGATGCCCATCGCTTATTGAGCAATATTTTTGGAAATATAGCCCCCGCTTTGTTTGCCATTGCCCTAATTGCGGCCGGACAAAGCTCAACCGTTACCGGTACTTTAGCGGGTCAGATTATTATGGAAGGTCACCTAAATCTAAGAATTCAGCCTTGGTTAAGGCGACTAATGACTCGCTTACTAGCCATTGTCCCAGCCTTTTGTACCATTTTATTTTTTGGAGAAAGTGCATTGGGTGGGTTATTAATCTTGAGTCAGGTCGTATTAAGTTTGCAACTGGGTTTCGCCATTATTCCCTTAATCCACCTTACTTCTGATAAAAAGGAGATGAAAGATTTTACCATTAAAACTTGGGTTAAAGTATTGGCATGGATGAGTGCAGTAGCCATTGTAAGTTTAAATATTAAACTTGTTATAGAAGAGATAACTGGGTGGATTGCTGAAGCGGATGGCTGGTATATCTACGTAATTGTAATCCCTATGGCTATTTTGGTGGGTTTATTGATGGTATATATCTTTGTTTATCCGTTGCTACATAAAAGGCAAAGGATTGGAAATGTGCCTCACGGAAATGCCTTAGCTATCGAAAACATAGAAAAGATTAACTACAAGAAAATTGGTATTACAGTAGATTTTTCTAAAAATGACAGAAACACCATTCGTCACGCACTTATTCAAGGTGGTAAAGAGGCGCATTATTATTTAATACATATTGTAGAAACCGCAGTAGCACGTTACCATGGTAAAACCGCAATGGATCATGAAACGCAAACGGATACGGCCAACTTAGAAAAGTATAGGTTAAATTTACTGGAATTAGGTTATCAAGCCGGTGTAGAAATTGGTTTTGGTGGTACAGCCAAAGCAATAGTCGAGATTACCAAGCAAAATCACATTGAGTTATTGGTAATGGGTGCGCATGGCCACAAAGGATTAAAAGATTTGATTTTTGGTACTACTGTAGACTCGGTAAGGCACAAGGTAACTATACCGGTATTGATTGTACGATAGGATTGGTAAAACTAATCTTCTATCTCCCAATTAATCGGGGCTAAGCCTTGCGCTACTAAAAATGTATTCGCTTTTACAAAATGTCCTGCGCCAAAAAATCCGGTATAAGCCGAGAAAGGTGATGGATGTGCAGCTTTAAGTACATGATGTTTTTGATTGTCGATTAAACTTTCTTTTTGCTGTGCATATTTTCCCCATAGTAAAAATATAAGGCCTTTACGTTGTTCAGATAAGGCAGAGATTACTTTATCTGTAAATATTTCCCATCCTTTATTTTGATGTGAGCCAGCTTCTTGTGCCCTTACCGTTAATGTTGCATTTAGCAATAGCACGCCTTGATCTGCCCACGCGGTTAAATTACCATGATTTGGGATCTTAAAATTAGAAAATTCACTCCCTAGCTCTTTATAGATGTTTTTTAAAGATGGTGGAACAACCATTCCTTTCTGTACACTAAACGATAAACCATGTGCTTGATTAGGACCATGATAGGGATCTTGGCCCAAAATTACCACTTTTACCTTATTAAAAGGAGTATGGTTGAAAGCATTAAAAATATCGGAGTTTTTAGGGTAAATGGTAAATCCTTTCTGCTTTTCTTCTAGCAAAAAGGATTTTAGGGTTTTCATGTAAGGCTTTTCAAATTCTTGG
>JACMOW010000099.1 GCA_014377775.1 Pedobacter sp.
ACCTTTAATTTCAATGCTGATTCATCACTACGCATAAATTTTGATGCCGAATTAAGCAATCAATCCGTAAATAAGTTTTACGATCAAGTTAATTCTAGCAACTATAAGCCCATAATCAATTCGCTAATTAATTATAAAGAAAAATTTAAGCTAAACGACTGGCTTTATTACCAGTTAATCAGAAAAACCGCTCAGCAATTAAGTCCGAAGGCTGATAATTATAATCGCTATACCTTATACAAATGGTTTCTGATGACTAAATCTGGTTATGATGCTAAAATTGCAATTGGTAATGATCAAATTATCTTTTATGTTAAAAACGATGAAGATATTTCAGATATCCCCTTTTTTATGATCGATGAAAAAAAATACATGTGTTTAAATTATCACGATTATGGCAAACTGTTTAAAAAGGAGGATGCATATAAACCCATTACTATCATTGTGCCAGAAGCAAAAGCATCTTTTAGCTATAAAGTAACTCGTATGCCTGAGTTTAAGCCCGAAGATTATGAAGAGAAGCAAATAGCGTTTAACTATAAGCATAAAGATTATCACTTTAAGGTTAAAATAAACAAAGAAATTGAGCGCATATTTGCCAATTATCCAGGAGTAGATTTTGAAACTTATTTTAACATTCCAATAAGTCACGAAACATACCAATCGCTAATTCCTATTCTTAAGCAGAATTTAAAAGGAATGAACGAGAAGAAAGGCGTAGATTATTTGATGCGTTTTACTCGTTATGCTTTTCTCTATGAAAATGACGAAGAGAATTTTGGCAAAGAAAAAAGATTATCTCCAGAGCAAACGTTGTTAAATAAATATAGCGATTGTGATGATCGTGCTGCGTTATTTTTCTATTTGGTTAAAGAGATTTATAACTTACCGATGATTGCTTTGCTCTATACTACCCATATCACCATGGCAGTTCAATTTGAAAAGCCCATAGGTAGTAGTTCTATCATTTACAATGGCAAAGCCTATACGGTTTGCGAACCTACTCCACAGTTAAAAAATTTACGCGTTGGCGAATTATCGGCTAATTTGAAGAATAAGAAGTATGAGGTGGTGTATGCGTACGAGCCGCATAATAAGTAATTGCATAGTGATTTCTTAGCTGAGATAGTGAAAAACAAAAAAACCGTAGCGTTTAAGCATACGGTCTTTCTATCAATATATATTATAATTATTTTACCACACCAGGAGTAGTGTAAGCTAATTTTTGAGGATCAACCTGTGTCCAACCTGCAACCCAGTTATCCGTGCCAAAAGCACCTTTGTAAGCCACTTTCTCGAAGAATGAACCCGATACTTTAGCATCTGTAAATAATGCGCCTGTAGCAGCGGTAGAACCAGCAGTTAAGGTAAAGTTAGCATTACCTAAAGTTGTAAGTGCAGGGTTAGCATTATCTACACCAAAATCTGTTGTGTATAAATAAGGTGCCGTAAACAAAGCGGCAGCAAAACTAGTTTGAGCAAAAGTATTATTTGCACGTAAACCAGCATCTATCGTAGTTAATAATGAGGCTGTACTAATGCTTACCTCAGTAGTTTTAGTGCCATAAATAAGGTTATTTGCAAAAACCATTGAACCTGCTGCATAATTGGTTGATGTAGCACCTGCCGTAGTCACTTTAGTATCGTCAATATAAATTCCAACTGGGAAACCAGAAAATACAGAATTTAAGATGCTAATTGAAGAGTTACGGCGAATTTGAGCACCATTCTGATAGTTTGCATTTAATGAACCTCCTGCGGCTCTTATTGGACCTAAAACAGTAACGTTAGAAAATACTGCTGATGTTTTTGGTGTAAGATTGGAACCATTACCATCATTATCAGATTCGAAACCGTTTGAGCCCGATTGATCGGCCACGGTTGCAACTCTTTGTGCTATTGCAAATTGAACATTACCTGAATAACCAAAATCAGTATCAAAATCATCATCCCAGGTACCTACTGCATATAAATGTTTTGCATTTACAGTACCACCAAACCACTCGAAAGCATCATCACCAGAACGGTAAACTTGGATATAATCTAATGTAGTACCACTACCAACACCACCCATGGTTAAACCATTAATTTCGTTATCAACGGTAAATGCGATACCTGCATATTCTATACGTACATACTTTAACGTACCTGAATTATCTGCAGCATCTGTACCACCATAATAAATGTACAATTTTTCGTCTTTACCTGTTGGTTGTACTAAACCACCTTCAATTTTAACATCCGTGCCTTGGTTAACTGGTGCTTTACCTAATAGAATAATACCCCCCCAATCGCCTTGGCTACGTGCACCAGCAGCTAGTGCCGAAGTAAACACAATTGGTTTATCTACAGTACCTGTAGCGTTAATTTTAGAGCCTCTGGTAACTACTAAAGTAGCTTTCGTTGCTTTATCTCCTTTAATGATTGTACCTGGCTCGATGGTTAATGTTGCACCATTGCTTACATATACAAATCCCTTTAACGAGTATATTTTACTTGCAGACCAGGTAGTATTTGTTGAAATCTCTCCCGTTACCTCTACAACGTTTGCTGCTACAGGATCAATTGGTTCATCTATAATCTCGTTTGTTTTACATGAGGTTGCAAATAAAACAACCGCTAAGGCAAATAATAAAATCTTGTTCTTCATTTCTTTTGAAATTTTTCTGTTGTGAATTAATTAATACAAATAGATTACTTTAACTTATCTTAATGGTTAAGCATACATTAACAATTTGTTAACTATCCGACTAAAAAGAGTAAGTAAACGCTAACGAAATGTTTGTACCTGGTTTATATGACATAATGGTCTCATCACCGCTATTCGAGTCGTATTTTTTGTTCTTGTTATAATCGAAATAAATCGAGTTTCTTTCGTTCAAGATATCTCCTGCGTTTAATTTTAATTCGCCTCTGGTTTTAATTATTTTGTAACCTAGTTGGAAATCGACAACATTTCGAGGGGCTTCCCATGTACTTGGGAAATTGATACCACTTGCCTGTATAATTCTTCTTCCGATACGATTATATAGTAAGTTAAAGTTTAATTTATTATTTAAAGTAGTGTGTTGTAAACCAGCATTCACCACATAAGGAGACTGACCAACCATTGGTCTTATTTTATCGATATATTTTTGATCGTCTGGGTTTTTAACTTCCGATTTAATTAATGACAGATTTACATAAGCCGTAGAATTTTTTAACAATGAACCTTCACCAATAAATTCTAAATTTTTCCTCGCTTCTAGTTCTATTCCATAAGTAACTGCTTTAGCAGTATTGAAATAAGAAATATCTGGAGTAGATATTACATCGTAACGATATGATTCGATGGCGTTATTAAAGTGTTTATAAAAAACAGAAAACGATAGTATCTCACCAGCTTTTGGATACATTTCGAATCTTAAATCGGCATTATCAATTGATGTTCTTTTTAAGTCTGAATTACCGCCTTGGTTAGCCAATAACTCATAATCATAAAACGAAAACGGTGCCAATTCTCTAAACTCTGGTCTGGCTAAAGTACGGTAATATGATGCTCTAAGATTGGTTTTTGGAGTTAAACTATAAGTATAATTTACAGAAGGTAATAAGTCTAGTTTAGTATCATTCACCAATTGTTTAACTGTACTCAACTGCACTTGGTAATTTTCTACTCTTAATCCATATACCACTCTAGATTTTTCACCCAATTTCTGATCCAACATCGCATAGCCATAGTTTGTGAACGAATTGGCGTTATAGTTATCGGAACTTGAACCAATTTCACTTAATCGATATACACCGCTTTGAATAATTGTTGGAGAGAAAATCTGATCAACTGGTAAAGAACGGATTGAGGTTTGAAGGGTAGCATCACTTGTATTTAACTCCATACCCAAAAACCGGGCGTTAAAATTACGCACTCTATATTGCGAGCCTAATCCAACTTTTAATGTTGTAGTACTTTTAAATAATTTGAAAGGAGTGTTATAGTTTACATCACCAGCGTAAATATTTTCGTTCAAATCTGTAAATAACCGTGTGTTTTCCTTTCCTAGTGAAGTAATATTTGCCTGATAGGGTACACTCGCATCATTTTTTGAAGCAATAGCCTTCGCGTAGTTAATTTTTAACTGATTAGGTTGATTGTTTAATACATTGCTAAATGCAGCTGTCCATTTTAACTTGTTATTACCTGCGCCAATTTTATGCTCACCTTCTAAGGTGCTTTTTAATAATGATTTTTGCATCACATCAAAAGCATAGAATTTGTTGATTGTGGTTGAACCTAAGTTTAAACCTGTACGCTCGGTATAATTATCATCATAGGTGCGATTATAAATATTTTTCAAGCTAATTTTATTCTTACCAAAGCTGTACGCAAAATTTGCTAATGCACCCAAATTGGTAGAGAATTTATATTGATTGTCGTTATAATCGTATACATAGAATGAGCGTTGTACATCTTCATTTATAGTTTGCGAGTTGCGATAAGTTACCGAGACCAAGGCACCTAAACGATTATTATTCTCATAGTGTTTAACTCTACCTATATTAAATTGGTAATTTTGTCCGGGCATTGCAGAGCTACTATTCACACCTAAATTATTGGGTAATGATTTAAGCGTCCCAATATTTTTAGCTGGCGTTAATCCATTTACAATTTTTGTTCTTGAAGGGAAGTTGGTGGCCAATTGCATTGAACCATCATCAAAGCCTAAATAATTTAATGCAGAATTATTTGTAGTTAAAAAGTTTTTTAATGTCGACTGCGTATTCATTCCATAGCCCATCCCTACAGAAATAAAGTTCTGATCTGGAATATCTTTCGTAGTAATCTGAACTGCTCCACCTGCAAAATCTGCAGGTAAATCTGGAGTTGCTGTTTTACTAATGGTAATTTTATCTACTAAGCTTGATGGTACAATGTCGAACGAAAAAGCCTTTCTATTCGGCTCGGTACTTGGCAAAGTAGAATTATCAAGTGAGGCCGAATTATAACGATCGCTTAATCCTCTTACTACAACAAACTTATTATCTTGGATAGTTGCACCACTAATACGCCTTAATGCTTCAGATGTGTTTCTATCGGGAGATTTTTTAATCTGATCACTTGAAATACCATCAGAAATTACCGCACTGTTTTTTTGTTGTGCATATAGCGAATTTACAGACTCCTGCTTAAAGCTCGCTGTTATTACCACTTGATTTAAAGTGGTATTCGACTCTTCTAATACAATGTTTAAAGCAGTTACTGAATTTGCTTTAACTTCAATATCTGTTACCTTTTTGGTAGAATAGGTAACGTAGCTTACTTCAATGATATATTTACCATCAGCCAATCCACCAAGAATATATTTGCCATCTACATCGGTAGCTATACCCCTTGTAGTACCCGCAATTTTAACACCTGCACCGATTAGGGCTTCTCCAGTTTTTTTATCGGTTACCGTTCCTGAGATTTTTCCAGTTCCTTGCGCGAAAATAGTGGCACTCAAACCTACTAATAGTAATGTGATGAATGCTCTTTTTATTGTTGATTGTGATTTCAATTTGCCTGAATATTTGTTTCAGCAAAATTATTACCACAATGTTAGCTTGATGTTAGCGATAGATTACCATTTGTTTAACACAAAGTTAAGTAATTGTTAAATGAGCCTTTCATTAATAGCGTAACCCTATTTTTTTGCAAACGAAGTGCAATAACCAAATTGGGCCGATTAACAAAAACTTAACATCATCTAAAAACGAAGGCTTCTTTCCTTCTATTTTATGACCAATAAATTGGCCAACCCACGCCACTACAAAAATCATTAAACATACCATCCAAACGGCCGGGCCACCCACTTCTTGCCAATGCTCTAATTGAACGATGAAAAATGCCATTATTCCGATGATACCAATCATCAAATAAGAAAGTATCGGAGAAAGTGTATAGTAATAATATACAGCAAATGCGATTAGAAAAGATCCCCAGTTTAAAAATGTATTGTACTGCCCTAAAAAACCGATGTGTGGAAATGGGATCATCCATACCAAACCCAACAAACTAAACACGATAAGTGGCACACAAATCCAATGAATGATTTCGTTTGTATGGTTTTGATGGCTTTCGGCATATTTATCGAAAAGTACATCTACTTGCCGTTTTTCAGTTTGTTTCATTACTTTGCAAAGGCTACCGATCTTGTTTCTCTAATTACTGTTACTTTAATTTGCCCTGGGTAAGTCATTTCAGTTTGGATACGATTAGAAATATCTGCTGCTAACAATTCTGCTTGTTGATCGCTAATTCTTTCGCTTTCTACAATTACACGCAACTCTCTACCTGCTTGTATGGCAAAGGTTTTTTCTACGCCTGGGTACGATAAAGCTAATTCTTCTAGCTCTTTTAAACGTTTGATATAGCTTTCTACCACTTCGCGTCTGGCACCAGGCCTTGCGCCTGAAATTGAATCGCAAGCCTGAATAATTGGAGAAATCATTGAAGTCATTTCGATTTCGTCGTGGTGAGCGCCAATGGCATTACAAATTTCTGGATGTTCCTTATATTTTTCTGCTAATTGCATCCCTAATATAGCATGTGGCAATTCAGGATTATCATCAGGTACTTTACCTATGTCGTGTAGTAGCCCTGCGCGTTTAGCCATTTTAGCATTAAGCCCTAGCTCGGCTGCCATGGTTGCACAAAAATTAGCTACCTCACGAGAGTGATGCAATAAATTCTGCCCGTACGACGAACGGTAACGCATGCGCCCAACCATTCTAATTAATTCTGGGTGTAAGCCATGAATACCTAAATCAATAACCGTACGTTCGCCGATCTCTACAATCTCATCTTCGATTTGCTTTTTGGTTTTGGCTACAATTTCTTCGATACGTGCAGGGTGTATACGACCGTCGGTTACCAAACGGTGTAAGGCCAAACGAGCAATCTCTCTTCTAACTGGATCAAATCCAGAAAGAATAATTGCTTCCGGGGTATCATCTACAATAATTTCGATCCCTGTTGCAGCTTCTAGTGCGCGAATATTTCTTCCTTCTCTACCAATAACACGACCTTTAATCTCATCATTCTCGATATGAAAAATAGATACCGAATTTTCGATGGCGGCTTCTGCAGCGGTACGCTGAATAGTTTGGATCACTACTTTCTTAGCTTCTTTACTCGCAGTAAGCCTTGCTTCATCAACAATATCCTTAACCTGCATCATAGCTTGAGAACGCGCCTCGCTTTTCATATTTTCAATCAGCTGATTTTTTGCTTCTTCGGCGCTTAAACCTGCAATGGTTTCCAATTGCTGAACATGTTGATTTTTTAAAACATCAACCTCTTCCTGTTTCTTTACGGCAATAGCGGTTTGCTTTTCCAAGTTAGCCTTATGGGTATCCAACTCCTGCTCTTTGCGGGTCATGTTTTCCAACTTCTGATTTACAGACTGTTCCTTTTGCTTAATTGTATTTTCGCGTTGATTAACTTCATTATTTCTTGAATTAACTGCCTGCTCATGCTCAGTTTTCATCTGCAAAAATTTCTCCTTTGCTTCTAGAAGTCTATCCTTTTTTAAGATTTCAGCATTACTTTCGGCATCTTTAAGTATTTTTTTTGCTTTGCTTTGCGCAGCAACTTCTTGTTGTTTAAATAAACTTCGCAGCAAATACCTTCCTAAAACAACACCAATACCTAAGCTAACCAGTATACATCCTATTATTCCTATGATCTCCATTTCTTTTATATATAAAAAACCGTAACTAAACATTTATGATTCGTGTGTAAGCATTTAATTACAATTAAATACTACAGCATATTGAAACATAAAAATTTAGCCACGGCCAAATTGTATTAGCTATAAAGAACTTTTTTTATCTAGTGAAAAACTCGTTTAATAAACTATCTAAATCTTCAACTTTCTCGGCAACTGCAGTATCTTGGTTTTGCACCTTATGCTCTGTTCTCAATACCGCTGTTGCATAATGCAACACTGCCATTGATAGCAAATCCTGCTTATCTCTAACCGCATAATTTTCTTGGTAGTCTTTTATACGCTCATTAATAATTTTAGCAGCCCGTCTTACAATTTCTTCCTCTTCTACATTCACCTTTAGTGGGTAAATGCGATCGGAAATAGTTATTTTAATCGAGATTTCTCCCATTTTTCTAGCTTTGTTTCAATAATTATGTTGCTTATTTTTTAAGTAACACTACGCACTTATCAATTTCACGCACAAATTCGTTAATTTTTTGCTTTATATCAAGTGTCTTTTCACTTGTACCCTCAATACTCTTTGCTAATTTGAGTAATCTTATTTTTTCGTCTAATGCTAAACCTCTATTTTTTGCGGTTTCTAATGCCAATTTTGTTTGTTTGTTTTCTACGTTTAACAACTCATTTTCCTCTTGCAATGCATTGCAAAGTGCAATTAAGCGGCTCGTTTTTTGTATTACATGATCTAATTGACTGGCAACAGAAGACATCGTTAACTTAAAATTTAAATATTTAAAACAACCTAAAATTAATTAAGAAATATTATTTTCTTATTTCTGCGTTTGCACTTTGCGCTAAGTTATGGATAATCTTTTGCATAATTGCATCAATTTGCTTATCTGTTAAAGTTTGCTCTTCATCCTGTAAAGTAAAATTAAGTGCGTATGATTTTTTCCCCTCTGGTAATTTATTTCCTTCGTAAACATCAAATACCTGAACATTTTTAACAAACTTCTTCTCTGTTTTAAAAGCAATTACCTTCAACTCCTCAAAAGTAACTTTTTGATCAACTAACATGGATAAATCTCTTCTCACCGCTGGATATTTAGGAACATCCATATTTACCACCCTATTTTTCTTTACCGAATTGAGCAAGGCAGACCAATCAAAATCGGCATAAAACACCTCTTTATCTACGTCAGTTTGTTTTCGGTCGGCTGCAGTAGCTGCGCCAAAAGTTACCAAAACTTTATCTCCTCTAAAATATTTTAATCCAAAAGCAAAGTTTTCATCTTTAACTTCTTCTATCTGATAATTCACAATCCCCATTCTAGAAATCACCGCATCAACCGCTGCCTTTAAGTTATAAAAAGTAGATGTTGAGGTAGCATGGTTCCATTGTTCGCTTTGCTTAGTGCCCGAAATTAAGACCAATAAACGAGGCTTCTCGATATATTTACCCTCAATAAGGTGATAGGTTTTACCAAATTCATACAGCTTAAGATCTGAATTTTTACGGTTCTGGTTGTAAGCTACGCTTTCTAAAGCAGGCTGCAATAAGCTTTGGCGCATTGCATTCAAATCAGAACTTAATGGATTTAAAATTTGTACGGATTCTTCTGGTTTTTTAGAGAAACTAGCACGCGTTAATGAATTACACCATATTTCTAAAAATCCGTTAGCAGTTAGCATGTCGGCAATTAGATTTTGAATATTCTCCTTATTCGGTTTTTCAGTAAAGGCTAATGAAGCATTTACTTTAGTGGGAATTTGGATATTATTGTAACCGTAAATGCGTAACACTTCTTCTGTAATATCACATTCACGGGTTACATCTACCTTATAGGTTGGAACTTTTAGACTCAAACCAGCTGCCGTTTCTGCAACTACCGTAATACCTAAAGCTAAAATAATCGCTTTAATTTCTTCAGTTGGAATTTCTTGTCCGATAAGTTTTATAATATTCGCGTAGCTTACTTCTACCTCGAACGGGTTTGCTTTAATAGGATAATGATCTGCAATGGCCGATGAAATTTCGCCACCAGCAACCTCCTGAATTAGCAATGCAGCTCTTTTTAATGCAATAACCGTAATTTCTGGATCAGTACCTCGTTCAAATCTGAATGAAGCATCCGTTTTAAGACCGTGTCTTTTTGAAGTTTTACGAACCGAAACTGCGTTGAAATAAGCACTTTCTAAAAAAATAGCGGTAGTTTGTTCGTTCACCCCTGAAGATTTACCACCAAAAACACCTGCAATACACATGGGTTCTTCTACATTACAAATCATCAAATCATCCGCACTAAGCTTCCTTTCTACATCATCTAAGGTAATGAATGGCGTTCCTTCCACACATTTTTTAACAATAACTTTTTTACCTTTAATCTTAGCTGCATCAAAAGCATGTAGCGGCTGACCTAGCTCGTGTAAAACATAATTGGTTACATCAACAATATTATTTATCGGCCGAATGCCAATTACTTTTAATTTATCTTTTAGCCAATCTGGCGATGATTTTACGGTTACACCGCTAATGCTTACACTACTGTAACGTGGGCATGCA
>JACMOW010000100.1 GCA_014377775.1 Pedobacter sp.
AACATTGCTCATGATAGCTTCATCACCTTTAAACAAATTTTTTTCTGATGAAAATATCAATTATTACCGTTGTATATAATGGAGAAGCATTCTTAGCTGATTGTATCAAATCTGTTGTTGCACAAGATTATGCAGATATAGAATACATCATCATAGACGGGGGATCAAACGATCGGAGCTTAAAGATCATCGAAAAGTATAAAAAACACATCAGTCATTTTATCTCAGAGAAAGATAATGGAATGTACGACGCCTTAAATAAAGGGATAAAAATGGCAACCGGGGAAATAGTAGGTATATTAAATGCCGACGATATGCTTGCTTCTACTGATGTAATCACTGCCATATCGCATTGTTTTAAAACACAAAATCCAGATGGTGTATATGGTAATTTGAATTATATCCATCCCCAGAAAACCACTAAAATTATAAGAAAATGGATTGCTAAACCCTTTACAAAAAGAGATATTATTTTAGGATGGATGCCTGCACACCCTACCTTTTATACCAAAAGATTACTATTTGATACCTTAGGTAACTACTCGTTAAATTTTGATAGCGCAGCTGACTATGAGCTAATGGTCCGATTTTTATATAAATTTAACGTTAAGGCGATATTTTTAGATAAACTATTGGTTAATATGAGAACAGGCGGAATGAGTAACGCATCCCTAAAGCATCGATACAAAGCTTTAATGAATGATTATAAAGCGCTAAAAGTAAATGGTGTACCTTTCGCCATTTTTACATTATTGTTTAAAAAATTGAGCAAAATAACGCAGTTTATACATTGAAAGAATTAACTTCACCTATATATTAAATTTATTACATTATTTTCACTAACAGCTCTATTTATTTTGGACTTATTTGCAGGAAATCTACTTTATTATTTTGCCATTACCGGACTTGCTTTTTTATTGTCAATGATGGGTATCCCGTCTATTATTCATATTGCTATAAAATATAGGCTATTCGATGATGCCGAAAGCCATAGAAAATTGCACCGTTTACAAATTTCGAGGTTAGGTGGAATAGCAATTTTTTGTAGTTTTACCATTACTATTCTATTATTTGCTACCACTGTTGATTATCAAGCCGCTAATTTCTTAATCACATCTTGTATCATTCTTTTTGGATTAGGTTTAAAAGACGATCTATATGGCGTAAACCCGGCCACCAAGTTTTTGCTGCAAATGGTGGTTGCTGTGATTTTGGTTGTACTTGGAGACTTTAGGTTAAGTAGCTTGTATGGTGTGTTTTTTTTATGGGAAGTAAACGTGCTCTGGGGAGGACTATTTTCTATCGTGCTCATTATTTTCGTGAATAATGCATTTAATTTAATCGATGGTATTGATGGACTTGCAGGTACAATTGGTGTAATTTCTACCCTAAGTTTTGGTGTATTTTTTGCCATCGGTAATGGTAATGCACTGCCTTATGCTTTCATCGCCTTCGCAATGACCGGAGCCATTGCAGGGTTTTTGGTCTACAATTATTCGCCAGCTAAAATTTTTATGGGCGATACTGGCGCACTTTTAATAGGACTCGTGTGCGTAATTTTAGCCATTAAATTTATCGAACTCAATAAAATTGGTCTCATTCCAAATCCAAATTTTTATTCGGCACCTGCAATTGCAGTAGCAGTACTTTTAATCCCTGTGTTTGACTCGTTGAGGGTGTTTATTATCCGAATCCTACATAAAAAATCCCCATTCACTGGCGATAGAAATCATATTCATCACCGCTTGCAGCAGCTCGGCTTTAGTACCAAAAAAATTCTAATTACCCTCAGCATCTTTAATATTGGAATGATATTTTTTGCGGTAACGCTTCAAAATTTCGGGAATTTTGTATTAATTAGTCTTCTTTTTGGTATTTGTATCATACTTAATATGATAATTACTTATTGCTTAGGGAAGCAAAATAATGCTCAATATCAAATAAAAGACATATTCTTTAAGGATACATTTAGTAGTAAAAAATTAGAATTGTAGCTTGAGATAAAAAAAAAGCAAATCCATTTAAACCTTCATGAGCAAACACTTACAACACGCAGTGACTATTGCTCATGATAGCTTCATTACCGCTAAAAACAAAATTATATACTGATATAAAATATAGGTATTTTTGCGCTATGAACATCGCAATAAATGGTTTCGGCAGAATTGGTCGCACTTTTTTACGTACAGCCATTGAACGTAAGTTAAATGTTGTTGCCATTAACGACTTAACTGAACCCGCTACATTAGCTCATCTTTTTAAGTACGATTCAGTTCACGGCCAATTTAAAGGAGAAATTGCTTACAACGAAAATCATTTAATTATCAATGGCACAGAAATTAAAGTATTTTCCAGTGCAAACCCAGTAGAATTGCCATGGAAAGCCTTAAATATTGATTTAGTTGTGGAGGCTACTGGAAAATTTGCTAATTTGAAGGGCGCCTCTCAACATTTAAATGCTGGCGCAAAGCAAGTATTGATTTCAGCCCCTGCTCCCGAAAGGGAAATACCAATGGTAGTGATGGGTGTGAATGATCAAATTATTGATCTGAAAGCCAAAGTTCTTTCAAATGCTTCGTGTACCACTAATAATGTAGCGCCAATGGTGAAAATTCTTGATGATAATTGGGGAATTAAAGATGGCTATATCACAACGATACATTCTATGACCGGGGATCAGAGTTTGCATGATACCCCCCACAAAGATTTGAGAAGAGCAAGAGCCGCCTCAACATCTATAATTCCTACAAGTACGGGTGCCGCAAAAGCAATAACACATATTTTTCCTCATTTAGAGGGTAAATTAGGTGGAGCTGGCATTCGTGTACCCGTATTAAATGGTTCACTTACCGATTTTACCTGTACACTTAAAAGGAAAACAACAATCGAAGAAATAAATGCTGTTTTCAAAAAGCAAGCTGAAGGCAGTATGTCCTCAATTATTGAATATACAGAAGATCCTATTGTTTCCGTTGATATTATAAATAATTCTCATTCTTGTATATTTGATGCACAACTTACCTCCATAGTTGGTGATTTGGTGAAGGTTGTTGGTTGGTATGATAATGAATCGGGGTATTCTAACCGATTGGTAGATTTAGTAGAAAAAATAACATTAGCAAATGGTTAGATTTATTTCGTCGAACAAAACTTTGAAACTTAGGAGCGAAATATTGAGGAACAATATCCCATTAGCCAATTGTATTTTGCCTACAGATAAAATTGAGGGCGCATTTCATTTGGGCTGTTTTGTTGAGGATCAATTGGTGTCGATAGCTTCTTTTTTCCCAAAAAATTATCAAGGAAAGTCTACATCTGGGTATCAATTACGTGGAATGGCTACTGCAACGGAATTTGCCAGAAATGGGTATGGCGCTGAGCTCATTGATTTTGCTATTAGCCAACTTACCGCTACCAATGCAGCCTATTTGTGGTGCAATGCAAGAAGTAGTGCTGTAGAATTTTATAATAAAAAAGGGTTTGAATTGGCATCTACCGAATTTGAAATTGAAGGGGTAGGGCCACATTACGAAATGATTTTAAATTTAAAGAAAATATGAACACAGTAGATCAGTATAATTTTAAGGATAAAAAGGCATTGATTAGAGTTGACTTTAATGTGCCATTGGATAAGGATTTTAACATTACCGATGATAAAAGAATGCGTGCAGCATTGCCAACTATTAATAAGGTGCTGAGCGATGGTGGTGCTGTAATCTTAATGTCGCACCTCGGTCGACCAAAAGGTGGTCCGGAGCAAAAATACTCCCTGAAGCATATTTTGGGAGATTTTTCCAGAATGCTCGATCTTACCGTAAAATTTGCAAACGATTGTGTAGGATTGGATGCGGAGAGTATGGCCAAAAACCTTTTTCCAGGAGAAGTGCTGTTATTAGAAAATCTGCGCTTTCATCCTGAAGAAGAAAAGGGAGATTTACAGTTTGCAGAACAATTGGCTAAACTAGGAGATGTTTATGTTAATGATGCTTTTGGAACCGCACATCGTGCCCATGCATCAACTACAATTGTTGCTCAGTTTTTCCCTAAGGCTAAATATGTTGGTTATTTAATGGCTGAGGAGCTGAAAAATGCAGAGAAAGTTAACCATGGTGCAGCAAAACCATTTACTGCGATTATGGGTGGGGCGAAAGTATCGGATAAGATTTTATTAATCGAAAGTTTATTAGATAAGGTAGATAATTTAATTATAGGTGGAGGCATGGCCTATACTTTTGCGAAGGCACAAGGTGGAAAAATTGGAAATTCTCTACTTGAAGAAGATAGAATGGTCCTATGTTTAGAATTGTTGGTGAAAGCAAAGGCAAAAGGCGTAAATTTGGTATTACCTATTGATACTGTTATCGCCGATAAATTTGATAATGATGCGTCAAAAAATCAAGTAGATACTGGTGAAATTCCTGACGGTTGGATGGGTTTAGATATCGGTCCTAAAACAATTGAACTCTTTACTCAAGTGGTAAAAAATTCGAAAACGATATTATGGAATGGGCCAATGGGTGTTTTTGAAATGGAAAATTTTGAAAAAGGGACCAAAGCGATTGCTGAAGCTGTAGTTGAGGCTACAAAAAATGGAGCCTTCTCTTTAATTGGTGGTGGTGATTCTGCTGCAGCCATAGCGAAATTTGGTTTAGAAGATCAGGTTAGCTATGTTTCTACAGGCGGAGGAGCCTTACTCGAATATATGGAAGGTAAGGAATTACCAGGCGTAAAAGCTATTCAAGAATAAATTTCCGTCATCGGATGACGA
>JACMOW010000101.1 GCA_014377775.1 Pedobacter sp.
TTATTTAGGCCCCCTCTTCTTTCTTTTTTTTCTTAGCGCTACTCCTATTTACAATCGTAATTTCTTCATTCTCTTTGTCGAAATCAATTTCTAAAGTATCGCCATCGTGAATTTCCCCTTTCAAAATCTCCTCTGCAATTGGGTCTTCCAAATATTTTTGGATGGCACGTTTTAATGGTCGTGCTCCAAAATTACTATCAAATCCCTTATCTGCAATAAATTCTTTGGCTGGCTCAGTTAATTTTACCTCATAGCCTAAACTGTGTACTCTACCAAATAAAGATTTTAATTCAATATCGATAATTTTAAATATTTCGTCTTTACCTAAGCTGTTAAACACCACTACATCATCAACTCTGTTTAAAAATTCGGGAGCAAAAGCACGTTTTAAGGCATTTTCAATTACGCCTCGGCTATGCGAGTCATTCTGACTAACCTTTGCAGAAGTTGAGAAACCTACACCTGCACCAAAATCTTTCAGTTGGCGTGCACCAATGTTCGAAGTCATGATGATAATTGTATTTCTAAAATCAACTTTTCTACCTAAACTATCAGTTAATTGGCCTTCATCCAACACTTGCAACAATATGTTAAAAACATCTGGATGTGCCTTTTCAATCTCATCCAACAAAATTACAGCATAAGGTTTTCTGCGAACTTTTTCAGTTAATTGTCCACCTTCTTCATAACCTACGTAACCCGGAGGCGCTCCAACTAAACGTGAAACAGCAAATTTCTCCATGTATTCGCTCATGTCTATTTGAATTAACGAATCGTCGTTATCGAACATAAATCGAGCTAACTCTTTGGCTAATTCTGTTTTTCCAACACCTGTTGGACCTAAAAATATAAATGAGCCAATTGGTTTTTTAGGGTCTTTTAATCCTGCCCTTGTACGTTGTATGGCTTTTGTTAATTTTTTGATGGCTTCATCCTGACCAATAATTTTCTCGGCCACAGTCTCGTACATGTTCAACAGTTTAACGCTATCTGTTTGACCAACACGTTGCAAAGGAATACCTGTCATCATCGAAACCACCTCGGCAACATTATCTTCACTAACTTCGTAACGTTTGGTTTTGGTTTCTGCCTCCCAAGCTGCTTTTGCCTGTTCTAATTCTTCTAACAGGTTTTTCTCAGTATCTCGCAATTTAGCAGCTTCCTCATACTTCTGGCTTTTTACTACTTTATTCTTTTCTATCTTAATATCTTCAATCTTATTTTCGATCGTGATAATATTTTCTGGAACATGAATATTGGTTAAATGCACCCTAGAACCTGCTTCATCTAAGGCATCAATCGCTTTATCTGGCAAGAAACGGTCAGTAATGTACCTAGTTGTTAAAGCTACGCAAGCGTTGATGGCCTCATCCGTATAAGTAACACCATGGTGATCTTCGTATTTTTCTTTGATACGATTTAAAATCTCAATGGTTTCATCAGGTGTAGCTGGCTCGATCATTACTTTTTGAAAACGACGATCTAAAGCACCATCCTTTTCTATGTACTGACGATACTCATCTAAAGTAGTTGCGCCAATACACTGTATTTCGCCCCTAGCCAATGCTGGTTTAAACATATTTGAAGCATCTAATGAACCTGATGCACCCCCTGCGCCAACAATGGTATGAATTTCGTCGATAAATAAAATTACATCGGTAGATTTTTCCAATTCATTCATCACCGCTTTCATGCGCTCTTCGAATTGTCCGCGGTACTTTGTGCCGGCCACCAATGAAGCCAAATCTAGAGTAACTACACGTTTATTAAATAGTACTCTCGAAACTTTTCGTTGTACGATCCTCAAAGCTAATCCTTCGGCAATGGCCGATTTACCAACACCGGGCTCACCTATTAAAATTGGATTGTTCTTTTTACGACGTGATAGAATTTGCGAAACGCGTTCGATTTCTTTCTCACGACCAACAATTGGGTCTAAACGGCCTTCTTCGGCAGCCCGAGTTAAGTCTCGACCAAAATTATCGAGTACAGGAGTTTTCGACTTAATATCGGATACTTTTTTCGGTGTACTAAAACTTTCTTCTTCCTGAAAATCATCATCGCTACCACCTGCAGTACCTCCACCTTGTGCTTCATCTCTGAAACCATTTTTGTTTACTTCTACTTCTTGTTTAAAAATTTCGTAAGTGATGCTGTATTGCAATAAAATTTGTGAGGCAATATTATCGTCATCTCTTAAAATAGAGAGCAACAAATGTTCGGTACCAATTAAATCGCTTTTAAATATTTTCGCTTCTAAGTAGGTGATTTTCAATACCTTTTCAGCCTGTTTGGTTAAAGGAATGTTGCCTAAATTAACGGTAACGCTCGAAGTACCACGCACGGCCTCTTCAATTGAACGTCGTAGTTTAGACGTATCTACGCCTAACGATTTTAAAATTTTGATGGCCATACCATCACCTTCGCGGATAAGGCCTAATAATAAATGCTCGGCGCCTATATAATCGTGTCCTAATCTCAGGGCTTCTTCCCTGCTAAAAGAAATCACGTCTTTTACTTGTGGAGAAAATTTCGCTTCCATAATTTGTGTGTAAACGGGACGACTCTAAACTATAAATTACTTTTATAAAAATAGCCTCCCAATTTCTTTATTTTATCAACAATTACGCCATTTTGGTGAATAAAGCGGTTTGGCATTGATTAGTTTATTTACGTAATACAATATAATAAAGGTTTTTAGTTTAAAAAATATAAGTTTAAGATTAATTTAATGGATTTGTCGATTAATTGTAAGGTTTTTTAAGCGACAGATAACTGCCATATTGCTAGGACGGAAATTGTAGGATAAGAAATTATGACAGGGGTTAGGATTTCATCTTACCCTTGAGCATCTTCGACGCCTGTGTATACCCACCACCTGCTCCATCAACAAAATGAATATGGTCGTCTTTAAGGTTGCGAACGTAGCAAGACATAACTGAATCGGTGCTAATAAAAAGTCCGTATTTAATTTCTCCTTCCTTCTCTAACTGATCTAAGGCTGCTACCAATTTTATTCGCTGATGTTCATCTCCACAAATCACCGTATTAATTTTCCCATCTAATACCAAGGTATCCGACATTTCGACCAATCGATTTAGATACCTTTTCCCATTTGGCGTTAAAAAATAAATTGGGCCAAAAGAATTCACAAACCAATTGCGAATGAGTTCGAAGAACTTGATTTTCCCAATCCTAGCACTCATCTCCGTTCTCATCCGATCAAAAGTGCTATTAAATTTAAGTTTATCAACAGAAATGGGCTGTCTTTTTTTTATACCTCCGTAAATCTCGTCTATATTGCCAATCACTTTGCTAAATGCACTCGCTTGATTTTCAATTTTTGGCGCCATTACTAAAAGGGTGATTACTTCATTGATATTTTCTGGCGGGGCAATCCTGTCCCACCTACATTGCATTCCATTCAAATCTAACTCAACCGATTGGTCTTCTTCTTGATCTAATGCATAATCCTCAGCCTTAATTATTTTTTCGGCGTAGTTTAATCCATCACCTAAAACGACAGGAATAGAAAATAATTCGCTAACTGCAAATTTGCTAATGTTAACCTGATAACCATCATCATAAAGCTGAGCTACTGGAACAGTACCAACACGCAGGTCGATGCTGAAATTTTGTAAAGTGTTTTTTTTATAAATCGTTAACTTCTTTAGCGCTAAATCAATCAAAATACCTGGCACAATAAAAGTTGCTCCATCGCCACCAAAAAAGAAAGGAATGCTAATTTTAGCTTTAAAAGCTAGGTTTAAAACAGCTACGATGCTACCAGTAGCCACAAAATTAACCGTTTCATTTAACCCGTTCGTTACCGCAGCTGTAGAGCTTTTGATATCTGTAATAATCACATGCCAATCTTTAGGTACGGCATAAAATGCTGTATCTTTTAATAAAAGCTTGTTTAACGGAATCCGGTTAATCGATAATTTATCATAAAAGTTGTGGCTAGTTTTAGGCATGATGAAATTGGTATAGATCTTCGTGTTTAAAATTAAACATTTCCCATCAAAATAAGCATCTTTGTGGAAATACAAAATTATGGCTGACGAGAAAATCATCTTTTCAATGGCTGGAGTAAGTAAAATTTATCCGCCACAAAAACAGGTTTTAAAAAATATCTATTTATCCTTCTTTTACGGGGCTAAAATCGGCGTTGTCGGTTTAAATGGTTCTGGAAAATCATCATTGTTAAAAATTATTGCAGGTTTAGATAAATCTTTTCAAGGCGAGGTAGTTTTTAATGCAGGGTACAGTGTTGGCTATTTGGCACAAGAACCAATCTTAGATGAAAATAAAACGGTTCGTGAGATTGTAGAAGAAGGGGTTGCCGAAATAACTGGGATTTTAAAAGAATACGAAGAGGTTAATGAGGCTTTTGGTTTGGAAGAAAATTATTCTGATCCCGATAAAATGGACAAATTAATGGCTCGCCAAGGTGAGTTGCAAGATAAAATTGATGCGGTTAATGCATGGGAATTAGATACCAAACTAGAACGCGCAATGGATGCACTACGTTGCCCTGAACCTGAAACTAAAATTGGCGTGCTTTCTGGAGGCGAGCGTAGAAGAGTAGCCATGTGCCGTTTGTTATTGCAAGAGCCAGATGTGCTTTTGCTTGATGAGCCTACCAACCACTTGGATGCTGAAAGCATTGACTGGCTAGAGCAGTTTTTAAAGAATTATAAAGGAACCGTTATTGCGGTTACCCACGATAGGTATTTCTTAGACAATGTTGCTGGCTGGATTTTAGAATTGGATCGTGGTGAAGGTATTCCATGGAAAGGAAATTATTCGTCGTGGTTGGAGCAAAAAGCGAAACGCTTGGCACAAGAAGATAAAACAGAAAGCAAACGCCAGAAAGCCTTAGAACGTGAGTTAGAATGGGTACGTATGGCACCAAAAGCACGCCACGCTAAATCCAAAGCGCGTTTAGCAAACTACGATAAACTAGCTTCCGAAGATGGTAAAGAACGTGAAGATAAGTTAGAGTTATTTATCCCCGCAGGACCGCGTTTAGGAAATGTAGTGATCGAAGCGAACGACGTAACTAAAGCTTATGGCGATAAAATTTTATTCGAAAACCTTACTTTTTCATTACCGCCGGCTGGTATTGTAGGGATAATTGGTCCGAATGGAGCAGGTAAAACTACTTTATTTCGCTTAATTACGGGGCAA
>JACMOW010000102.1 GCA_014377775.1 Pedobacter sp.
CGGTATCGGTTAAAATAGCTGGCGTTAGTTCGGTATTATTTGAGGTAAAATCCAAAGGAAATAAAGAATCTATGGCTGGATTAAAATCAACTACTTTTCCAATTTTATGGAACGGATTATTTAAAAATTTTTGCAGTTTTTGTTGAGAATTCATCTAAATATGTAAACATAATTATAAATAAAATGCGAAAGTGCCCCAAAATTCACAAATACATGCCACAACTCATGACTATGAAAAAATTTGTTCATTGGTTTATCCTTTGCATAGTAATAAGTTCCGCCGACATAAAATAGGCCGCCTAAAATTAGCCAAGCTATAGCACTCATTGGCAAGGTTTCTAGCATCTTTTTAATAAAAGGAATAACTAAACAACCCATGGCAATGTATAATCCCGTAGAAACTGCCCCATTTTTTAATCGGTTAAAGATTTTAAGTAAACAACCAACTAGTGCAACAAACCAAACCATTCCGAAAATAATCCAGCGTAGCTTACCTTCAAAAACCAATAATGCCGTAGGTGTAAATGAGCCTGCAATCATTAAATAAATACAACAATGATCAAATTTTTGCCAAAAACGAACGCCATAGGGTGTGCTGGGCAAACTATGGTAAATGGAGCTTACGCTAAAAAGAATGAATATACCTATTCCATAAATTAAGGCAGCAGTATATTCAAAATAATTGGAAGATTTTAGCAGCAACAAGTATAAACCTGGAATGGCTAACAAGGCCGGAATAACATGCGTAAAAAAATTTCCAGGTTCACGAATAAACCTATTGTTCTTCATCGCTCTCTTTACGTTCGCCTGCTATTTTACTGAAAATTTTATCCATATGTTCTACATACGCATTGGTATCATCAACAAAAAACGAAAGTGTAGGAACTACCCTAGCCTGGTGACGAATGCGAGCGCCTAATTTGTATCTTATTTCGTTGGCATGCGCACTTACCGTAGCAACAGATAAACTTGTATTATTGGTGTTGAAAAAACTTAGATATACTTTTGCAACGGCCAAATCTGGCGATACCCTAACTTTTGTAATCGTAACTAATGTATTTGGCAAATATGCTGCACCTTCGCGCTGAAAAATAGCTGCAAGTTCCTCTTGTAATAACCCTGCAAACTTCTGTTGTCTTTTACTTTCCATAATCTTTGTTTTTTAGTGCTTTAATCACTAATATAATAACTTATCGTAAGGATACTTTGTGATATGAATATTTTTAACTTTATCATACAGTAATTGCTTAAATTCTTCTATATTTTCTTTTCGCGAAGCTGATATAAAAACAGCAGGTGCATTATGATGTGCCATCCAGCTTTTTTTAAAATCTGCCAAGGTTAAAGGTGTAATTTCTTCTTCGTTATATTCATCCGCCTCAGGCGTTACATAAGCATCAATCTTATTAAAAATCATAATGGTATCCTTATCTCTTGCACCCAAATCATTTAAAGTTTCGTTTACCGTGTGAATTTGATCTTCGAAATTTGGATGTGATACATCTACCACATGAACTAAAATATCTGCTTCCCTAACCTCGTCTAAGGTTGATTTAAAACATTCTACCAAATGGTGAGGAAGTTTTCGGATAAAACCAACGGTATCAGAGAGCAAAAATGGAAGGTTCTCGATTACAACTTTACGAACAGTAGTATCTAGGGTTGCAAAAAGCTTATTCTCGGCAAATACATCAGATTTAGAAAGCACATTCATAATGGTAGACTTACCCACATTGGTATAGCCAACTAAAGCAACTCGAATTAATTGCGCTCGGTTTTTACGTTGCGTTTCGTTTTGACGGTCGATTAACTTTAAGCGTTCTTTTAATAGCGAGATTTTCTCCAAAATCATCCTTCTATCGCTTTCAATTTGAGTTTCGCCCGGACCGCGCATGCCTATACCTCCTTTTTGGCGCTCTAAGTGAGTCCATAAACGGGTTAACCGTGGCAGTAAATATTGTAATTGCGCTAATTCTACTTGTGTTTTTGCTTGTGCAGTTTGTGCTCTCCCGGCAAAAATATCGAGAATGAGATTGCTTCGATCTAAAACTTTAACTTCTAGCTCACGTTCAATATTCCGCAGTTGAGATGGCGAAAGTTCATCATCAAAAACTACTAAATCTATTTCTTCAGCCTTTACGTAGGCTTGTATTTCTTGTAATTTCCCTGTACCTACAAAAGTTGCCCGATCTGGGCGAAGCATTTTTTGTGTAAATACCTTCTCAACTGCACCACCTGCAGTATCTACTAAAAAAGCCAGTTCATCAAGGTATTCCTTCGTTTGCTCGGGTTTTTCGCCGGGCGTAATTACACCCACAAGTACTGCACGTTCTTGTTTGGGCGCAGTATCGTATGTATTCTGTTTTCCCATATTTAATTGTACAAATATA
>JACMOW010000103.1 GCA_014377775.1 Pedobacter sp.
ATAGTAAATATAGCAGGACAGCAATTCAAAGTTGCAAAAGACCAGCATCTTTTTGTACACCGTTTACAAGGAGATGAAGGCGCTAGTATTGAATTTGACAATGTATTGTTGGTTGATAATGATGGTAAAATTACAGTAGGAGTTCCTGCAGTAAAAGGCGCATCGGTTACAGCTAAAATCGTGTCTCATTTAAAAGGTGATAAAGTAATCGTTTTCAAAAAGAAACGTAGAAAAGGTTACAAAAAGAAAAATGGTCACCGCCAGTATTTCACCAAAATCCAGATTGAGAGTATCACTCTGTAGTTAATTTTTTGTTTAATTGTAAAATTGGGTTATCCAGTTTAAAAAATATAAAATCAAATGGCACATAAAAAAGGAGCCGGTAGTTCTAGAAACGGACGTGAATCGCATAGTAAACGTTTAGGTATCAAGATCTTTGGTGGTCAAGAAGCTATCGCTGGAAATATCATCGTTCGTCAACGTGGTACAAAGCATCATCCAGATAAAGGTGTAGGTATTGGTAAAGATCATACCTTATTTGCATTGGTACCTGGTATCGTAACATTTAAAAAGAAACAAGATAATAAATCTTATGTTTCAGTTTTACCTCTTATTGTAGAGGATGCTGCTCCTGTAAAAGTTGTGGCACCTAAGAAAGTGGCAGCACCTAAATCAGAAGTAACAGCTGATGTTAAAGCACCTGCGAAAAAAGCAGCGGCGCTTAAGAAAGCAGCCAAAGCTGATGATGCAGCAGTAGCTGAATAATATTTAATTAAATATAAAAAAGGCTTTAACTAATCGTTGAAGCTTTTTTTTATGACCAAATTTTCCATTGCTAATTAATCAATGTTCTCTTTCTAAAATCTGTTGAACAAGTGCTCTAAAGTTTGTCTTTTTTTGGTCTTCAACAGCTAAACTCGTTAACGCCTCATTCGCTAAAGTTAAATGCTTTTCCATTTCGGCCGTTGCCAATTGTTTGATCTCGTATTTATTGTACAAACCAGTCACTTTTTCAACTTTAGTTTCTGGGCTTAGGTTTTCTGCAACCAATAGTGTCGCTTCATCACTTTGTGCTAATTTTAAGGCCTTTAAGTGTAAAAAAGTTTTTTTATTGGAAATGATATCTCCTCCAACTTGCTTTCCAAATTTTTCGGGATTGCCATATACATCCAAAATATCGTCTTGAAGTTGGAAGGCTACGCCTAAATTTTCACCAAAATTGTATAATAGTTCGGCATTTTGCTCAGTTGCTCCGCCCACAATGGCGCCTAATTTCATTGCTCCACCTAGAAGAACAGCAGTTTTTAGTCGTATCATCTCTAAATATTCGTCGATGCTAACATCGCTACGCTGCTCAAATTCCATGTCCAATTGTTGTCCTTCACAAACCCCTTGTGCGGTGGCATTAAAAGTATCTAGTACGGGCTTTAAAACGTTTGATTTAACTTTAGACAGGTGCTTATTTGATTCAACCATCATCACGTCGCCACTTAAAATAGCAGTATTGCTTCCCCATTTTTCGTGTACAGTTTGAGCACCCCGGCGCAATGGAGCGTTATCCATAATATCATCGTGAACCAACGTGAAATTATGGAAGGTTTCAATGGCTAACGCAACTTCTAAAGCAATATTTACATCATCATTAAATAATTCTGATGCCATTAGCACCATAACAGGTCTAATTCTTTTACCACCCAAATTCATAATGTACCGAATGGGTTCATATAAATTAGCAGGATGCTGTGGATAATGGATTTTTGATATTGCTTTTTCTATGATTTCTTGTAACTGTACTGGATTATGCATTTTTTATGGGTTAGTCATGGTGCCAAACGCTTGTTTACTTTCCATCATTTTAATGAAGGCATCTTCTAAAGTAGTTTGCTTAACTATCGGATTGTTTTTCCAAAAATAAGCATCGTACTTTATAGATTCAATTACCTTTTTATCTTTTACGTCACTATTTAAGCCTTGAAATTGCTGATTTTTTAGCCGTTCATCAATTTTAAATACGGTTAATAACGAACTTATTACTGAATTGAGTGTTCGTGTCCCATTCAATAAGCCTAAATAAACTTTAGTAGAAATACTTTCTAATACTGGAATAATGTGTCCATTTCCATTAAAAGTAGCAATGGTTTCTACTATTGGCGGAAATTTAAAGCTTAAACTTGGTGAAAGATCAAAGGGAATATTATATATTTTGTTCTCTAAACGATATATTTTTAAATCTTTAACACCAACATAATAGGTAGAGTTTACATAAAATAAATTCTTGCGGGTTTTTTTAAGCTTACAGGTAATTACGGCTATATTTTGATTCTTTTGCTCAATGTATCGATCAACTTCAATTTCATAATCGTCTAAGTATTTAACACTTACATATCTTCTTCGTTTATCGGGAAATAAATAGCCTGCATAAACAAAGGTGAGAAAAGATTGATTGCTTAACGAAAACTTTGTGGGATCATTTATTTCTGCAAATCTACTTTGTTTTGCAGCCCAGCCTTGCACATATTTCACATTCCAATTTAAATCGTAAAAAAGTTCATGAATTTCGGTCGCATTGTTATTTGTTGAGGTTAACTGCCTATAAAAAGCATTCGCATAAAATGGAGTGTTTAAGTGCTGCTTCGCTTTTACCAAGGCCGATCTCAACAGATTTTTACCTTCATCGGGCCTAATTACTACTTCATTTAAATTAATAGCTGCTGGGCTTAGTCGAATAATTAATGCACTTTGAGTTTCAGTAATAGAGGTTTCTAGCTGAAGATAACTAACATGGCTAAATCTAAGCTTAACTGGAAATTTTTCGGCTTTAATAATAAATTCTCCATTTTCATTGGTAACAGTTGCGGTGTTGGTTCCAATAATTCCTAAGGAAACGAATGGGATAGATTCTCTAGTCTTGGCATCTATCACCTTCCCTTGTACAGTTTGTGCTTGAAGAGAAGTATTGAAAATAAAAAGTAGCAGCAGGGAAAATACTATTCTCATCAATCTTGTATTAAGGCAAAATCGATCTGACGTTTTGATAGATCAACTTTTTTAACTTTTACCTGCACCTCATCTCCAAGTTGGTATTTTTTATGTTTTCGTTGTCCTACAATACAGTAATTTTTTTCATCCAATACGTAAAAATCATCCGTAATATCTCTCAATCTGATCATGCCTTCGCATTTGTTTTCAATAATTTCTACATACATTCCCCATTCGGTAACGCCAGATATAATTCCAGTAAATATGCTACCCACATTACCTTCTAAATATTCGGCCTGTTTGTATTTTATAGATGCTCTTTCGGCATCAGCAGCACGTTTTTCCATGGCCGATGAATGTGAACTAGCGGTTTCATATTCGTCTTCATTGGCAGATTTGCCACCATCTAAATATAAAGCCAACAAGCGATGCACCATCACATCAGGGTAACGACGAATGGGAGAGGTAAAATGGGTATAGTAATCAAATGCCAAACCATAATGGCTGGTTTTTTTTGTGGTATAAATTGCCTTTGCCATTGAGCGAATAGCCAATTGCGTTAATATATTCTGCTCCTTTTTGCCTTCCACATCTTCCATTAAATAATTCAATGACTTGGCAATTTCCTTGTCGGTTTTCATGTTAATTTTATAACCGAATCGCGCTGCAAATGTTGCAAAATTATTGAGATTTTCTAAGTTTGGCGAATCATGCGAACGATATACAAAGGTATATTTTTGTTTTCCCTTGCCTTTTTTGGCAATGAACTCTGCCACTTTTCGGTTGGCCAACAGCATATAATCTTCAATTAGTTTGTGCGCATCTTTCCGTTCTTTGATGTATACGCCAGTTGGTTTTCCATGTTCGTCGAGTTTAAATTTAACTTCGGTACTTTCAAAGCTAATGGCACCATCTTTAAATTTTTTATCTCTTAAAATGTAAGCAAGCTCATTTAATTTTAAAATTTCTTCAGCGAAATCGCCCTGCTTCGTTTCAATAACTTCTTGCGCTTCTTCATAACTAAAACGGCGGTTAGAGTGGATGGCTGTTCTTCCAAACCATTGCGATAAGAGGTTAGCATGTTCATCGAGCTCAAATACGGCTGCAAAACAAAGCTTATCTTCGTTTGGACGTAGTGAGCATACGCCATTACTTAATCGCTCTGGTAGCATGGGAATAACCCTGTCTACCAAATATACTGAAGTTGCCCGCTCGTAGGCTTCCTTATCTAAATTGGTTTTAGGTTTTACATAATGTGAAACATCGGCAATGTGCACGCCGATTTCATAATTGCCATTTGGTAGTTTTTTAAAGGAGATGGCATCATCAAAATCTTTAGCATCAGCAGGGTCAATGGTAAAGGTAACAGTATTTCTAAAATCTTTTCTGCCTTTAATCTCATCTTCACTTACGGTTTCGGGTATTTCATTGGCTTCCTGTTCAACAGCGGCCGGAAAACTTAGTGGAAAACCATATTGAGCTAATATGGCATTCATTTCGGTGTTGTTTTCACCTTGCGTACCTAAAACATTAATGATTTTTCCTATCGGATTTTTTGCGCCCTCTGGCCAGTCGGTAATTGAAACTTGCACCTTCTGACCATTTTTAGCGCCATTTAAATCGGCCATTGGCACAAAAATATCATGAAGCATTTTACGGTCGTCGGGAATGATAAATGCAAAACGCTCAGAAATTTTGGCAACGCCTATAAAATCAGTTTTTGCTCTAGTGATGATTTCCACAACTTCACCTTCATTTTTTCGTCCACTTGTTTTTTTTGCAAATACATAAACTTTTACCTTATCGCCATGTAATGCATTTCTTAGTTTGCGTGGGCCAACGAAAATATCTTTTTCAAACTCATCATCTGGTACAATAAAAGCAGAACCGTCTGCAGTCATGTCTACCTTGCCAATTACAAAAATTTTAAGCTCTTTTAAACGAAATTTTCCTCTTTCGGGACGAATAAATACGCCGTTTTCAGTTTGCTCCACTAGAATCTCTAAAATGGTATTAGCAGAATCAGCATCTTGCAAATTTAATTTTGCAGCAACTTGTTTATGATTTAGCGCTATATTTTTATTTTTCTCGAAAATATCACTAATCATTTGTGTTAAAACGAGTTTTGCTTGCGAATTTTTGTTTTTAGACATAGTAGTTTATGTGTAGAATCGAAGATAGCAATTGTATGTTTAGGATGGCGAATTTTTTGAAAAAGAAAATGGGAAGGATGTAAAATGGAAAATAGGGAATGGAGAATGGACTGGTTGCAAAAACTCAATTACTGCTTTAAACGTTTATAGTTGAATATGAAGAAATCGATACTATTTATTATGTTAACAGGGAGTACTCTGCTTAGTTTGGGGCAAACAAAGGAGTTAGATTCGGTTCAAAGGGCAAATTTAGCTTATCCAATTATTTATAAGGAAAATTCTGAACTTTCTTACACCTCTCCAATGGGGGAAATAGGAGCGCCATCTGGCTACGTGATTAACGGAAAATTAACTACAAGTTATATGGTATTAGCCTCCAAATCTTTACCGATAGCTTTTTCATTAAATCCCGATTTTACGGTTAGGGTAAGAGATGAGCAGTCGGCTGGCGTAAGAACTCCAAGTTTTAGACTTGGAGGAACCTTGTATCTACGCTTGTCGCCTCGTATTAAATATTATCAATACGCTGAATTAAGTTTCACGCATCATTCAAATGGTCAGGATGGAAGTGCATTGCTACCAAATGGAATAATTAATACGGTAAATGGGAATTTCAACACTAACTATCTCACAGCTGCATATCGTTTTGGTTACTTTACAGATCAATTGGCACAACATGATTATTTTGGCTTTCATCATAAGGTTGGATTACAGTGGCACAAATGGTTCGCTTATGAGCCCATTTTAAATGGGAATTATGGTTTTAGCAGATTAAATTATGATTTTTCCTTTCGTGTATATCAAAATTTGGAAAATAGGATAGAAAAGGAGAAATGGAGAGTAAATACTTCACTATCTTATGCTATTAACTCTTTAACAAATTATCGATTTTTAGCCCCTAAAAAACGGTTAAATGCAGAGCTATCTGCTAATTACAGTTTTCCTTTTATGCAAAATGTATTTTTAATGGCTACAGTAGGCTATTATGGTGAAGATCCTTACAACATTTACTTTAATGATAAATATGCTTATGCAAGATTTGGAATTTCGAGTACCTTTGCAAGGTATAGGTTAAAATAAGGGAATTTATTTAGCGAGGAGCGGATAGCGTTCTGGATGCTAAAATTAATCAAAAATCCTAGTCATACCTGGAATAGCTGCAATAAGTTTTTTAGTATATTCTTCTTTTGGCGAATTGTATATGACTTCTGGGAATCCTTCTTCTTCAACTTTTCCTTTATTCATTACAATCATTCGATCAGAGATATGCTTTACAACGGCTAAATCGTGAGAAATAAAAATATAGGTGAGTCCAAACTCTTGTTGTAATTCTCGTAATAAATTTAAAACCTGAGCCTGAACGGATACATCTAACGCAGAAACAGATTCATCGCAAATGATAAATTTTGGTTGTAAAGCTAAAGCTCTAGCAATTACAATACGTTGGCGCTGACCGCCTGAAAATTCATGTGGATAACGATTAAAATGCTCGGCCCTGAGGTTTACTTTTTCTAAAAGATTAATTACGTGCGCTTTGCGTTCTGCATCATTTTTAAATACCTGATGTACTTTCAAAGGCTCCATAATTGCATTTCCAACGGTTATGCGAGGATTTAAGGAGGAATAAGGGTCTTGAAAAATTATCTGCATATCGCGTCTGATTTTTGTAAGTGCAGATTTTTTTAACTCGATTAAATCAAC
>JACMOW010000104.1 GCA_014377775.1 Pedobacter sp.
AAGGTTCTTCAAAACCACCTGAATTTTTAAGTACTCACCCCGCAGATAATACCAGGATTGCACGAATTCAAAGAGATTTGCCTGAGGCAATGAAATATTATAAGGGAAGATAAATAATTAGCTAATTGGTAAATGTGCTAATTAGCTAATTTTTTAGCACCTGCAAAATTGCGGAAGCTTTTAATAAGCATTCTTCGTACTCATCATCTGCCTTTGAGGCATAAGTTATGGCCCCACCAACTTGAAAAGACAAATAGTTACGCTCCTTATTATATAAAATACTGCGAATAATTACATTAAAATCAAAATCGCCCGTAGGGCTAATACATCCAAATGAACCAGAGAATGCGCCTCTTTTGCTTTGTTCATATTGATCGATGAGTTGCATAGCCTTTATTTTTGGAGCACCCGTCATAGATCCCATAGGGAAGGCATTTTTAATTGCATCCATAAAATTAATTTCTTGACTCAATTCACAACTAATAGTTGATATCATTTGGTGAACTTGCGGGAAGCTATAAATACCGAAGAGCTCATCAACCTCAACAGTGCCTTTTATTGCGCTTTTTGTTAAATCATTTCGAACAAGGTCTACGATCATCACATTTTCTGCCTGTTCTTTAAGGCTTGATTTTAAATCAAATTTAATTTTTTCGTCGTTGCTGGGATTGTTACCCCTTTTAGCCGTTCCTTTAATTGGCTGTGAGATTAATCGATTCCCCCGTTTACACAAAAATCGTTCTGGTGAAGCCGATAGGATGTATTGTTGATTAATTTTAAAAAAGCCTGCGAAGGGAGTAGGGGATAAGTTGTTTAAGGCTTCATAAACGAATAAGGGATCAATTATTGCATTTTCGGCATAAAATTCTTGACAAAAATTTATTTCATAAATATCACCTCGCTTAATATGTTCTTGTAGTTTTTTAACTGTCGAGATATACGTTTCTCTGTTAAATTTTTTTTCGATATTTAAATCTGGTTTTAGTTG
The DNA here is from genome assembly GCA_014377775.1 of Pedobacter sp. Lineage (GTDB taxonomy): Bacteria > Bacteroidota > Bacteroidia > Sphingobacteriales > Sphingobacteriaceae > Pedobacter. The sequence goes on from JACMOW010000104.1 coordinate 989, forward strand.
GTAAATATCGAGTTCTAAACTAGAAATAGTTCCAACAATTGCTGGGTTACCCATAAGTACTTCTATTTTTTCTCCTTTTACAGCAATTAAATAGTTCGGAACAAAGAAAAACAAATCTGGAAAATCTAATTCATCAGAATGCCTAGAGCTTAGTTGCTCAATTTCGTTTTTAAGTTCGTAACTAAATAGACCGAAAATCCAAGTTGCATGTTTTTCATAAAAATTACGAAGTGCTGAAAATGAGTCACCCACCTTGGTCTGGATTTCATCTCTAGCACCCACTGCAATTAGGTAATCGTATTGTGTATAAGGATCTAAATACTGATTGGAATCGAGACAACAACAAATGCTGAACCTACTTGCCCATTGTAACGCTTTTTTTTTAAATACATCAACTTCTTTTGTATTCATTTCAATTGGAGCTAAAAATCCCACTTAAAAGCTCATGAATTTCATCTTTATTTAAAGGCTTAGAAATATAATTGGTAAAGCCGGCCTTCAAAATGTCATCCTTATCCTCAGAGGAAGAGTACGCGGTGTTGGCAATCACCGGTAAATTTAGGTTAGTTTTTCTTATAGCTTCAAATGCTTCAAACCCGTTCATGATCGGCATTTTTATATCCATAAAAACCAAATCTATTTGTTTATTGATATTACAGATTTCGACAGCTTCTTTGCCATTTACTGCCCTTAAGATGGTATAATTTTTTAATTGTAATATCTTTTCTAATAGCAGAAAATTGATGTCATCATCTTCTGCAATTAAAATTGTTTCCTGACCTTTTTTCTGTATTTTTTGCGGGTTATGAATAGCGATTGGTTCCTCTATTCGTGCTTCGTATTTTAGTGGAATAGTAAAAGAAAATATAGACCCCTTGCCCGGAGTGGATTGCACATCAATAGTTCCCCCTAAGAGCTCTACATAAGCTTTTGTAATTGATAAACCTAGGCCTAATCCACTTATTTCTATTGTAAAGTCATCTTCAATTCTCCTGAAGCGATCGAAAATTATTTTTTGGTTATCTTCATCAATACCTAGGCCTGAATCATCAACCCAAACTTTAATTTTTTCTTTTGTTTCATCTAATGTATACCCAATGGTTACATGTCCTTTTTTAGTAAATTTAATGGCATTTATAATTAAGTTTGTTAAAATTTGTTTAAATTTTATTTCATCGGTTAAAATATTTTTTTTAAGGGCTTCTGGATTTTTGTAGATACTGAAAAGCACTTCTTTTTCTTCTGGAATTGTTATTTTAATGGAATTATAAAGTTCAGAAATACATTTATCTAGGTTTAAGAACTTGTAATTTGGGGTAATCTGCTTAGAGTCAATTTTAGACATTTCGATTAAATCTTCGATGATTCCGATTAGATTTTTCCCGCTATTTCTGATGATTTTCAAATAATCAGATTTTTCTTTTTCATTTAAACTTCCATCTTTTAATAAGTCGCTAAATCCCATAATTGCATTCATCGGCGTCCTAATTTCATGAGATAGGTTGGCTAGGAAAGAAGATTTAAGTTTATCGCTTTCTTCGGCTTTTTCTTTGGCGATCACCAATTGTTTTCTTTGATTATTGTTTTCTTCAAAAAGCTTACCAATATGACCAAACTCATCTCTTGATTTTTTTAGGTTTAAGATTGACTTTTCATCTTTTTTCTCTAAAATGTTGGTAATTAATTTAACGGGTCTGTATACCCATCTTCTATAATAATATAAATAGACAAATAGGTTTAGAATAGTGGCTACAATGATAATGTCAAGTATTTTTTTTGTATTGCTAAAATTTAAGTTGAATGAACGTTCAAAATGTAAGTCAACAATATTATCATTCTTCCAATCGTTCAAATCTAAATTTAACGCTATCAAATTTTTATCCTTTTCCTGCGAAAAATCCTTTGGTACGATCGAAATTTTAGAACTACTAATTTCTTCGAGGTTTTTTATGAAATGCCTATCTAATAATCGGGCCATAATAAAATAGCCAGCAGGTTTATGTTTGTTTTTTTTTGGATCGTCTGATGGGTGAATCGTTGCCCCAAATACTTCAATAACTCCTTCTTCAACTTTTATGTAAAACCTATTGAGTTTGGTTTTATAAAGTTGATCAAATACATTATTTGGCACAAAATCAATACTTTTAAATTTAGCCGAAGATGTTTTTGATAAACATTTTTTATTAAGATCATATATACCGATATAGTCGGCTTCATAAGTTAAAAACTCATCTTCGATGTAATCTTTATACCACACTGCATTTTTCGTTTTTATAAAATCAACCATCTCATCCCAAAAGGTAACATCTACGATCGATGCAGTATGGGTTTTAGAATTAAGCTTAAATATGGAATTTATTTCATTACGATATTCCATTGAAGTAGATTTATAAACCGCTATTTCTTGTTTGAAAGTGTAAAAATATAAAGATGCGTAAAGGATAAAAAACAACGCACTTGTGCCAAAAATCAATACTAATAGTCTATAATAAGTATTTAGGCCCGAGAGAATACGCATTAATTTAGTTTTTAAAAAATAAATATAACAGATAAATTGTTGATATATTAAAAATCCCTCTAAATTAGCTAAAGGGATTTCATTTTTAAAGGTTATTTTATTTCAATATCAATGTTTGTGTCCGATCTGGACCAACAGAAAGGAACTTAATTGAAACTTCTAATTCTTTTTCTAAAAAAGCAATGTAATTAGCTAGCTGACTAGGAATCTGATCTATAGATGTAATTTTGGTTAAGTCTGTTTTCCAACCTTCAATTGCCTTTAAAATAGGTTTTGGCGGTATTGATATAATGTCATAAGGCATATAATCTATAGTCTCACCGTTGTATTCGTAGTGTGTACAAGCATAAATGGTCTCAAAAGTATCTAAAACATCAGCTTTCATCATAATTAGGTCAGTTACGCCATTGAGCATAATTGCATATTTTAATGCAGGTAAATCAATCCATCCGCACCTGCGTGCTCTGCCTGTTGTTGCTCCAAATTCGTGTCCAATTTGACGTAGATTTTCGCCTACTTCATTATCAAGTTCAGTAGGAAATGGTCCGCCACCCACACGGGTACAATATGCTTTAAAAATGCCAAAAACCTTTCCTACTTTATTTGGGGCAATACCTAAGCCTGTACAAGCGCCTGCTGTAGTTGTGTTTGATGAAGTAACGAAAGGATAAGAGCCAAAATCAACATCTAATAACGTTCCTTGTGCGCCTTCTGCCAAAACTTTTTTACCTTCTTTTAAATAGCCATTCACAAAATGCTCACTATCAACATGAGGAATGGTTTTAATAAACTCAATCGCTTCAAAGAAGGCTGCTTCTTTTTCAGCTAAATCATATTCGAACTCGTAGTGAGAAAGTATTTCCTTATGTTTTTCTACTAGCTTATCATATTTATCTTTAAAATTTGGAAGAGTAGTATCGCCCACACGTATACCATTACGACCTGTTTTGTCCATATATGTTGGGCCGATTCCTTTTAGGGTTGAACCAATCTTACCTGCGCCCATTTTTTGCTCATTGGCAGCATCTAATAATTGGTGTGTAGGTAAAATCAAATGTGCTTTGCGTGCAAGTACCAACTTACCAGTGGTAACGGGATCGTGACCCGCTTTTTTTAGATTATCTAATTCTCTTTTAAGGATAATAGGGTCGATTACCACTCCATTACCAATTAAATTCATAATGTTTTCATTGAAAATACCTGATGGAATAGTATTTAGTACAAATTTTTTGCCATCAAACTCTAAAGTGTGCCCAGCATTTGGACCTCCCTGAAAACGAGCTATCAAATCGTATTGTGGACTAAGTACATCAACAATTTTCCCTTTTCCTTCGTCGCCCCATTGAAGGCCTAGTAGTACATCTACTTGCGTCATTATCTTAAATTATAGAATTGATTATTAATTAATTAGCATTTTGTTTTAGAGCAGCCGTGGATTTGATGATTGCTGCGGCACTACAATCAAAGCAAACGCCATAAAGATTTAGCGAATGATGCTTAATATCGAATTTTAATAAATCACCAACCATACTTTGAATTTGATGTATTCGCGGATCACAAAACTCGACCACCTTTCCACAATCTATACAAATTACATGATCATGCTGGTGGTAGCCATAAGATTTCTCAAATTGAGCCATATTTTTACCAAACTGATGCTTGGTTACTAGATCGCAAGAAACCAATAATTCTAGGGTGTTGTATACTGTGGCTCTACTCACTCGATACTTTTGATTTTTCATGTGGATGTATAGCGTTTCTACATCAAAATGATCATCTCTTGAATAAATTTCTTCCAAAATAGCGAAACGTTCAGGCGTTTTCCTTAAATTTTTATTCTCGAGATAGGCTTCAAAAATTTTTCTAACCAACTCATTGGTATTCTGTACAGACATAGTTTTAACTCCTCTTCAAAGGTATAGAAATGATTACACAGATTAAAGGGATTAATCCGATTAATATTAACATCGTGTAAAGAGTGTTAATAATTAGGCATCAAATCTCGTTACCCCAGTTACACCTTTAACTTCAAGTAAATTTAAAATCAATTCATCTAAGTGTTCTTTATCGTTTACAAATACTTTAATTGATCCATCAAAAATTCCATCATTAGTGTCAACAGTAATTGAGCGCATATTTACTTTAAAATCATTAGAAATTACTTTGGTAATATTGTTAATTAACCCAACATCATCAATTCCTACAATATGCAATCCAGTTAAAAAGGTGAGCTCTTGTTGTCGGTTCCATTTCGCCTTAACAACTCTGTAACCATAATTGGCCATTAACTGTGCAGCATTTGGGCAATTGGTGCGATGAATTTTGATGCCTTCATTAACAGTAACGAAACCAAAAACATCATCTCCTGGAATGGGATTGCAACACGCCGCTAAGGTATAGTCTATTTTTTGAAGATCTTCGCCAATTAATAAAATATCCGATTCAGGTCCTTTTATTTTATTTAAAAGGGCTTCGATATGCTGACCATCCGTATTTTTATAATCAGAACCACGGTTTTCTACTTCTTTTTCACTGGCTAAGTATTCTTTTAAGTCTCTCAATTCAATTTTTCCACTAGCCACTCCAATAAATAGATCTTGAGTAGATTGAAGTTTAAAGAAATAGGTTAATTTATTTAAATTGTCTGTATTGTAGGTTATTTTTAGCGACTTTAACTTACGTTCAAGTGTTTCTTTACCATTATCTGCGATCTTTCTTTTTTCTTCTTTTAAGGAAGACTTAATTTTCGACTTCGCTTTTGCGGTAACTACGATGTTTAACCAATCTTCTTTTGGCATTTGTTTGCCAGAAGTAATTATTTCTACTTGGTCTCCATTTTGTAATTTATATGATAATGGAACTAACTTATGATTAACTTTTGCACCAATGCATCGCGCTCCCACATCAGTGTGAATTTCGAAGGCAAAATCTAATGCTGTTGCACCCAATGGTAGTTGTAATAAGGCCCCTTTTGGTGTAAAAATAAAAATCTCATCTGAAAAGAGATTCATTTTAAAATCATCCAGAAAGTCTAATGCATTCGCTTCCGGATTGCTCAGCATCTCTCTCACTTTCATAATCCATTGATCTAAACCATTATCGTTACTTGATTCTTTATATTTCCAGTGTGCAGCAAAACCTTTTTCGGCAATTTCATTCATCCGTTGGGTACGAATTTGAACTTCTACCCATTGTCCTTTTGGGCCCATTACTGTAGTGTGTAATGATTCGTATCCATTTCCTTTGGGCGATGATACCCAATCTCTTAAGCGATCGGGGTTTGGGCGATACAAATCGGTAACGATAGAATAGGCTTTCCAACAGTCTGCTTTTTCTTTTTCGGGTGCACTATCCAATATGATACGAATGGCAAAAAGATCGTACACCTCTTCAAAAGGGATGTTTTTTTTCTTCATTTTATTCCATATCGAATGGATAGATTTTGGCCGGCCATACACGCTCGACATTAGACCCTGTTCTGCTAATATTTCATTAATTGGTTCAACAAATGTTTTAATAAATGAATTTCGTTCTGCCTTTTTTTCATTTAACTGTGTTGCAATGTATTTGTAAGTGTCGGGTTCAAGATATTTCATTGAAAGATCTTCCAACTCTGATTTGACGGCGTATAGTCCTAATCTGTGCGCTAAGGGAGCATATAAATAAATAGTTTCTGAAGCAATTTTAAGTTGCTTTTGCCTTGGCATAAAATCCATGGTTCGCATGTTATGCAAACGATCAGCAAGTTTAATTAAGATGACCCTAACATCATCAGCAAGGGTCAGTAACATTTTCCTAAAATTTTCGGCTTGTAAAGAACTGTTGTAATCAAATACACCCGAAATTTTAGTTAGTCCATCTATAATTCGAGCTGTTTTCTTTCCAAACTCACGTTCAATATCTTCCAGTGTAATATCTGTGTCTTCTACCACATCGTGTAATAATGCACAAACAATAGATGTAGTACCTAGGCCAATTTCTTCGGCAGCAATTTGGGCAACGGCAATTGGATGGTAAATATAAGGTTCTCCAGATTTTCGACGCATATCTTTATGGCTCTCTAGTGCCATTTCAAATGCTTTTCTGATTTCTTTTTTATCTCCTTTTTGTAATGTAGACTTTGATGCACGTAGCAATGCCCGATATCTTTTTAAGATTTCTTGCTTCTCTGCCTCCAAATCAATTACTAAAGTTGTCTTCATTTGTTTTTTTTAGGTAAAAAATAGGATATATTAAGCTGTAAATGATTATATTCGATTGTACTTAAACGAATTTATAAAATTAGCTTTAACTTTGTAAAGGCATAAATTTATGAAATTTTCTAAACTCTTTATTCTATTTATTGTCATCATTGCTGGTAGTAAGCTTAGTGCGCAAGAGAAATTGTCTAATGTAAAGGCAATTTATCCCGTCCTTGGTAAAAATGATACGGTACGCGTATTGGCTACAAATGATAATGGATACATGGTTCCTTGGTTTCCACTTCGTGAAGTGGTAATCATTGGCGTTAGAACTTTTAAGTCTGTTGCAGACCAAGCCGCATTTAATCGATTAAGATATAATGTTCTAAAAGTAATGCCTTATGCACTTTATGCTAAAAAAAGGTACGAACAACTGGAAAGAGATTTAGCTGTAACGATTGATAAAAAATTGCAAAGGAAATCTGTCAAACAATGTGATGAAGAAATCAAGAAAATGTTTAATACAGAAATTAAGGAATTAACCATTACACAGGGTCAAATCTTAACAAAATTGATCAATAGAGAAGTTGGTAGAACAACTTATGACATTGTAAAAGAAACGAAGGGTGGTTTTGCTGCTTTTTCTTATCAATTAATTGCTAGGGTAGTGGGTCATAATTTGAAGAATACCTATAGTGTTACTGAAGACAGAGACATTGAATCGATCATTGTGAACTCTGGTTATTATCAATAATCCATAAATGAATTTTAATCCCACTATTTATCCATTTAAAGTTAAGTTTTTAGGTGGTAAAGAGCAAATTTTGTCTGCTTATGCAAATAAAGTTTTGTTGATTGTAAATACAGCTTCTGGCTGTGGATTTACTCCTCAGTTAAAAGAATTACAAGAATTAAGAAACGAATTTTCAGCAGAAGGATTCGAAATTTTAGGTTTTCCATCAAATGATTTTGGTAATCAGGAGCCCTTAAATGAAAATGAAATTGGGCATTTTTGTGAAGTAAATTATGGAGTTCAATTTCCAATTTTTGAAAAAGTTATGGTGAGGGGAGAGGCAGCTCACCCACTTTTTAAATTTTTAAGAGATAAAGAGTTAAATGGACACCTAAATTCTACACCAAGGTGGAATTTTCATAAATACTTAATTAATAGGCAAGGAGAAGTGGTCGATTACTTTTATTCGTTCACCAAACCAAGTTCATCGAAGATTAAAAAGAAAATCCAGCGTTTGCTATGAAGTTAGATATGCTTGTTTTTGCGGCTCACCCAGATGATGCTGAATTGGGCTGTTCGGGAACTATTTTAAAACATATTGCTGAAGGTAAAAAAATTGGTATTGTAGATTTTACCAGAGGCGAACTTGGTACTCGGGGTACTGCCGCTACACGGGATGAGGAAGCAAAGGATTCTGCAGCTATCTTAGGTCTTCATGCGCGCGAAAACTTGCGGTTTAAAGATGGTTTTTTCAAAAATGATGAAGAACACCAGTTGGAAGTCATCAAGATGGTACGTAAATACCAACCAGAAATTATTTTAACGAATGCATTGCACGATCGTCACTCCGACCATGGTAGAGCTGGAGATTTAGCGAATGATGCGATTTTTTTATCTGGTTTAATTAAAATCGAAACACGCATAGATAACGTAATACAGGAAGCTTGGCGACCGCGGTTGGTTCTTCAATATATTCAAGATCGATACATTGAGCCAGATATTATTGTAGACATTTCAGACTTTATTGATCAAAAAACAGCGTGTATTCGAGCGTTTAAAACGCAATTTGATAACCCAGATAGTAATGAACCGCAAACGTATATTTCTTCCCCACAATTTTTAGAAGCAGTGATTGGACGGTCAAGAGAATTTGGAAAAAGTATTGGCGCTAAGTATGGTGAAGGATTTACCGCCAGAAAACTTTTAGGAGTAGATAGTTTATTTAGTTTAAAGTAGTGGGGAAAGTCGGATGAGCAAATTCTCATCCGATGAGGGATAAAAATTTAAAGACTTGGCAAAATTTTCTCCATTACTTCAATTCCTAGATCAATATGTTGTTTTTCGATGCATAGCGCTGGTCGGAAACGAATGGTTTGGCTACCACACCCTAAAAACATCACATTGTGCTCTATTCCTTTTTGTATGAAGGTGTTTCTCATTTCTTTAGTTGGAAAATCAAACGCTGCTAACAGACCGCGTCCACGAACATTACTCATTTTTTCGTGCTTCTGAGCTAACGCACTTAAATTTTCGGTTAGATATTGCCCTACTTCACCTGCATGATCACAAAGGTTATCTTCTGCTACAATTTGTAAGATTTGTGAAGAACGTACCATGTCAACTAAATTACCTCCCCAAGTAGAGTTAATTCGCGATGGCACATTGAATACATTGGTTTCAATTTCATCTACTTTATTGCCAACTAGAATTCCACATACTTGCATTTTTTTACCAAAAGCAACAATATCTGGTCTAGCTTTTTCGCTAAAATGCTGATGGCACCAAAACTTACCGGTTAAACCTACTCCAGTTTGCACCTCATCGTAAATTAAAAATGCTTCATTTTCATCAGCTAGTTGGCGAAGTTGAATTAAGAATTCTTCACGCAGGTGATTATCACCTCCTTCAGATTGGATAGGTTCTATTATAATAGCGCAGATATCATCTTTAAAGTCAGCAAAAGCTTGTTTAATTTGAGCAATTGAAATTTCTTCTGTTTGAATAGCGTGAGCTAAATTATCGCCGATTAAAGGGAATTTAACTTGTGGTACACTTACGCGCGGCCAATCGAATTTAGCAAACCATTTGGTTTTATCGGGTAAAGTGTTGGTTAAACTAAGCGTATATCCGGTTCTACCGTGAAAGGCTTTTTCGAAATGTAGTACTTTAAATCCTCTTTCTTCTTTATAGCCTTTGGCGAAGTTTTTTTGAACTTTCCAATCCATGGCTACTTTAATAGCGTTTTCTACTGCTAATGCACCTCCGGCGATAAAAAATGCATGCGGTAAATAAGAAGGAATGCCAACTTTAGAGAATGTGGCTACAAATTCGGCATACTGCTGAGTGTATACATCCGAGTTGGATGGGTTAGCCATTGCTGCTAACAGTAGGTTCTTTTTAAAATTCTCGTCGTTTACCATTTTTGGATGGTTATAACCCAAGGGTACGGAAGCAAAACAAGTAAAGAAATCTAAAAGCCTACGTTTATACTTTGAGTCGTAAATATAAGCGCCCTCACTTTTTTCCATATCGTAAGTAAGGTCGAAACCATCGGCTAAAATATGCTGTTGTAAAGTTTGGTTAACCTGATCTGGTGCTACACTAAGTTGGTACATAAATTTTAAATTTTGGTATGCTCAAAAGTAGCAAAAAGTGCCTAATTATCAAAATTAAGCACTTTTTTAATAAAATAAATGGAATCTAGCTTTAAACGATTTAAAGGGCACTTTTACAACTTTGACAAATTTTAAAAGTTTGTCAAAGTTTTTGTCAAAGTGCCCTTTAAATTTTATGGTGTGCCTGCCCTTCACGGATCACCCGTTCACAGGACTTTTTTGTCGCCTCTATTACGATAACAAGCTAGGTATTTATTGGTTTTAATTTGAATAAAACTTTTACACAAATGTGGATAAACTTTATTTAATTAAATTTTCATATAGGATGTTAATACTCGACTTAATCACATCATTAAATCCATCTGTATAATCTTCATTGGTGCCGTTAGTAATTACTACGAAACCGAATTTTTCTTTAGGGTCAAAAAACATCGCACTAAAAAGGCCATAAGCAGAGCCAGTATGCCCTTTTAATGGTTTTCCATTGATAACTTTATCATTCGTTTCAATGGCTAAACCATAGCTTTCTTGGTCAGATACTTTAGTTTGTATTAGTTTTGAGCTCTTTTTTGAAATGATCCGTTTGCCCTTATATTTCCCATAATTCATGTGCATGGTCATATATTTGGCAAGATCTGTTGCAGAAATTTTCATTCCACCAGTTGGCGAGAAAATAGGCGTGGTGTAGCCCATTACATAATTGTTAATTTCGTTGGTTCGTGGAGCATAAGCCAATGGGGATGGCGTGAACTTTTTTAGGGAAGCATTATAATCATAAAGTGTTACAAAACGATCTTGCTGAAGCGACTCAACCCAGTATCCTCCATATAATCCTAACGGACTTATAATGTGATTTTTAATGTAGCTATCAAATCGTTCTCCAGCTATTTTCTCGATTACTGCACCAACCATGTTAAAGTTTAAGTTACAATAAAGGTATCCTTTGCCAGGTTCGTAATCGTTATAACATTTCTCCCAATTTTTTCCTTTTTCGGGATTAATTACATCTAAGTTGAAATAACCTTCACTATCGTTGATGCTAGAGGTATGAGAAAGTATCATTTTTAGGGTAATTACAGTTTCTGGAAATTTTGGATTTCTAACTTTGAAACCAACTAAATTGCTAAAATCGTCTGTTAGGGATAATTTTTTGGCTTCTGCTAACTGCATAATAGCGGTGGCAGAAAAGGATTTGGAGATAGAGGCAATTCTAAAAATATCACTGTCGCTCAATAGGGTGTTTTTCTCTACATCTTTATAGCCAAATGAATGTGTGTAAATTATTTTACCCTTTTTTACCACAGCCACTGCTAAACCCACGGTATTGGTTTTTTTAACTAACGCTTGTATTTGCATTTCGGTTTTAGTAAACTGGCCGAAAGAGACGATCGAAATCAATAAAAGGAAGGGGATAAAAAGGAAATTTTTTAAATACATAGACTAAATATACTAAAAATGCATCTAATTGAAAATGAAAGCATTATTAAATATTAAAAAAAATTGACAATTATATCGTTTTTGGATCAAATAAAACCCTATATTTGCTAATATTTTTAGTAAATGATTGTAACTGTAGTCCCAATTTTTGATTTTGAAGTTCAGCCTGCTCAACCTTTAAAAAAGGTGATGACAGCACGGTTAAAACGGTTATCGGAAGAGTTGCAGGCTATCCATTTAAAAGATTTGGAGTTTGTTGAACCTTTTTTAGCGGATATCGTTATTTATTTGTCGTACAACCCTAAGTATACAGTGAGGTGGCGAATTGCAAATGATGTTCCCAAAGATGTGGAGTTAATAGTTGCGGATGTTTGCGCACGCTTAAATTATATTTTTTGGAAAACAGCTACACTGAATGTATTTAAGTAAAGAACTTTTCTTTCATCCCGAGCATTCCAAGTAATCCTCCGGTATGGATGGCTAATATTTTAGCCCCCTTTCTAATTTGGTTTCTACTTAGCAAATCATCAATGGCATAAAACATTTTGGCGGTGTACACAGGGTCTATTAAAATACCTGTTTCTGCTACAAATTCTTTTATAAATTTAATTAATACAGGTGTAGTTTTTGCATATCCACCGAAGTGATAGTGGGTATGTAAGTGTAGTTTGCTTAGGTCATTTTCGTAGCGATTAATTTCAGTGCCTATAAATTCACCTCCTTTTAGTACAGGGATAATATGTAATTCTGTATTTAACTTGGCGATATTTATGCCTCTTAACAATCCAGCTGCTGTAGTGCCTGTGCCTGCTGCACAAAAAATATAATCGTAAGGTTCAGTTAATTCTCCTATAATTTCTGAGCAACCCTTTACTGCCGCTTCACTCGCTCCGCCCTCATCAATAAAATAGGTACTTTGATCTTCTTTAAAATACTGCTCAAATAACAAATTTTTGTGGCGATAACTTTCTCGATCTACAAAAATTAAGTGCATTCCAAATAGTTGGCAAAGGAATAGCATTTCATTCATCACATTTTCTCCACGAACAAATGCTGTCGCTTTTAACCCATTTCTTGCGGCTGCAGCTGCTGTGGCAACGAGGTGATTAGAATACGCTCCGCCAAAGGTTACCAAATGATTTTTCCCATTTAAACTTGCGTCTGCTAAAATATATTTAAGTTTTCGCCATTTATTGCCAGAAATATAAGGATCTATTAAATCATCACGCTTAACCCAAATTTGAGTTGAATTTTGACAATGAAAAGAATGAATAGGGCTGTAAATTTGCAATTATTTTCCTATTCCAAATCCAATTCCTGCGTTTGCATAGCTGTATTGAGCTTGAGTATAGGAAGCGTAAATTCTGAAGAACGCCAAATTCATTTGAAACCCCAAAGTAGCTTTTATACCCTTGATGTCGTTTTGATTAAGCGAAATAGGATCTACATATGTTTTTTTACCCGTTGGCGTAAGTGGTGTAACGGCTACATCAAAATTATAGGTACCCGTTGCATTTAATTTTGAAGAAGAGCTATGTATGCCGATGCTAGCGAACGGTGTAAAGAATAGTAACTTCTTAGAAATAATTGCTTCAGCACTGTAACCCTGCATTTTAACAGCGATAACCTGATCATTTGTGGTTTGATTATTTAAATCTAAAGGGAGGTTGAAATTTAAACTGGTATAACCAAAAGCTAAAGCGATATCTACAGGTGTAACTTTATATTTTTTGCCCATCAATATTGGTAACAACTCAAATTTTGCACCAGCTCCGAAAAGATTAAGCGTTCCATCTTCTATTTTAACATCAGGAACTAACCTTAATGAAACATCAATGTGTTTCGGTAAACCTATGGTTAATTGAACTTGTGGTGAAGGAACAAAATTTAATCCAGTTCCTTTGGGCAATCTAAAAGTTGTCGGATCTGGATCAGGAAAGCTATTGTTATATATTTCCATTAACGCCCCTTCGGTATCAGCGCCAAAAGCTGTGGGTCCGATAGATTTATTAGGGTCAACTGGTCTAATGTTTTCCAAGCCTAAACTTTTAACATCATAAGCCTTATCTGAATTTGGAACAAATGCAGCCGTTCCAGTAATTCTTAAATCGAAGCGTAATGGCTTTTTAGTTTTAGCAGTGTTCGTCCACCCCGAATTTAAACCAGTTCCTAGCCCTCTAAACAATGGATTGATATAGGCACCAATCAACTTCTCTGCATCAGCTGGCCCAGATTGAAATAAATCACCAATATCACTTTGACTGAATGCAGCTAGCGGACTTAATAGTATAATTAATACTGTAATTCCTAAGTGTATTTTTTTTTTCATATATCTGATTGACTTTCAAGGTCGAAAGTAAATCTTTCTAATCAGATAAGGAAAAAAATTCATAACTATTTTTAAATTTTCGGTAAAAGTTTTCATAGGAGTGATTGCTTGATAGGAATATAAATATCAAAAAATAAGCCAAAAAGAATTTTAATAGATTATCAAATTGTTAATCTTATTTTTGTGGTGAAGAGTTAGAGCTGTGATGATGCTTATTTTTGATTAAAAGGTAAGTTTTTTCAACTTCATCGTCGTTTTTACGATTTAATCAGTTTAAAATAGAAAGCAAATAGAAAATGAAGAACGACAACATAGAGCAGGGCGAAGAAGATCAAGATTTATTTGAACATTTTAATATTGTTGTAGATAAAGGACAGTCGTTGTTACGGGTTGATAAGTTTTTAATGCACCGTCTAATGAATGCTTCGCGTAACCGCATACAGAACGCAATTGATGCAGGTAACGTACTGGTAAATAAAGGAATTGTAAAATCAAGTTATAAGGTTAAACCTGCAGACGAGATCTCGATTGTGTTTGCTCATCCGCCCCGCGATACCGAAGTATACCCAGAAAACATACCTATTAACATTGTGTACGAAGATGATGATTTGTTGGTTGTTAACAAACCTGCTGGCATGGTTGTACATCCTGGATTTAATAATTATACAGGAACTTTGGTAAATGCACTGGCTTATCATTTTGAACAATTGCCAACCTTACCTGGTAATGATGGCAGACCAGGATTGGTACATCGTATTGATAAAGATACCTCAGGCCTTTTATTAATCAGTAAAAACGAGATTACCATGACCAAGTTGGCCAAGCAATTTTTTGATCATACAATAACCCGAAAATATATTGCCTTAGCATGGGGCGACATTGAAAAAGAAGGAAAAATTGAAGGTTATATTGGCCGCAGTTTAAAGAATAGAATAGTAATGGACATGTATGATGATGAAGAAAAGGGAAAATGGTCGGTAACCAATTACAGTATTTTGGAGCGTTTAGGGTATGTAACATTAATTGGTTGCCAATTGGAAACAGGACGTACTCATCAAATTAGGGCACACATGCAACATATTGGTCACCCTTTATTTAGTGATGCCAACTATGGTGGTGATAAAATTTTAAAAGGAACAACATTTACAAAATACAAACAGTTTGTAAACAATTGCTTCGAAATAATGCCTCGTCAAGCTTTGCATGCAAGAATATTAGGCTTTATTCACCCCACCACACAGGAGTATATGGAGTTTGAAGCGCCTTTACCGGCCGACTTTGATGCCGTATTAACCAAATGGAGAAATTATAGTCTACAGCCACAGCAATAAATATGTCGAATTTTATTTTATTTAACGATGAGTTTGTAAACGCTGATCAACCGATTTTAAAGTCGAGCAACAGAGGATTTAAATTTGGCGATGGAGTTTTCGAATCGATGCGCATGTGCAATGGTAAGTTACAGTTTGCCGAACTTCATGCAGATCGATTAAGAGCGGCTATGAAGGCCATTAAATTAGATGGATATACTTTATTTGATGACTATTTTTTAAGGCAGAAAACCAGCGAGTTAGCAAAAAGGAATAAATTTAATGGCAATGTGAGGTTCAGGCTTACCGTTTATCGTGATGGCGAAGGTTTATATACCCCTGTGAGTAACAAACCGGGCTATTTACTAGAAGCAACCACTTTAACAGATGGGAATTACGAGCTTAACCAAAAAGGTTTAATCATAGATGTTTATGATGAACTAACCAAACCCATTAATAAGTTATCCAATTATAAAACTACCAATGCACTATTGTATGTAATGGCGGGTTTATACCAAAAACAACATAAATTGGATGAAGCTATTATTTTAAATCAAAACGGTTTTTTATGCGAAAGCACAAGCTCAAACGTTTTTATAGTGTATGAAAAGCAGATTTATACGCCAGCTTTATCTGAAGGTTGTATTGCTGGAGTAATGCGAAGTGTTGTTTTAAAGCTGGCTAAAATGAACGATATTCCACTTATCGAAGCACAAATTAGCCCCGAGATTTTAAAGGAGGCAGATGAAGTATTTGTAACCAATGCAAGTTGGGGAATTAGGTGGGTAATGGGGTATGGTAAAAAACGTTATTTTAATGAAATGGCTAAATCTATAACCTCATTCCTCTTAAAAACTCATCAATAAGCATTCTCTTTTTACCTTCAAACTGTACATCCAACACTTTGATAAATCCATCCTTAGATGCAAATTTTAAATAGGTTTTACCATCAGTTAAAAAGGCTCCGGTAGATATGCCCGGTTCTTGATTATCCAGCTCCACTGTAAAAACTTTTAACATTTTATCGTTTAAACTGGTGAATGCAGTTGGGTATGGACTTAAACCTCTAATATGATTGTATATGGTTTGACTAGATTGGTTCCAATCTATTTTGGCGAAATCTTTAAAAATTTTGGGTGCAGCTTTTAAGTCTTCGCTTTGTGGCTGTGGTACTTCATTATAATCATTATCCTCAATTGCCTTAACGGTTTTAACTAATAAGTTGGCGCCAACAATCATCAATTTATTATGTAAGCTTCCTGCTGTTTCGTCATCAGCAATTGCGATTGCATCAGAAAAAATAATATCACCTGTATCAATTTCTTTCTTTAAAAAAAAGGTGGTAACTCCTGTTTCTTTTTCTCCGTTAATGAGTACATGGTTAATGGGTGCTGCACCACGATACTGCGGTAATAATGAGCCATGTAAATTAATAGTTCCCTTTTTTGGCATTTGCCAGACTATTTCTGGCAACATCCTAAAAGCAACCACAACAAACAAATCGGCTTTTAGGGCTTTAAGTTCTTCAAGAAATGAGGGGTCTTTTAATTTTACGGGTTGGAGCACATTGAGTCCATTTTCTTGCGCATATTTTTTAACGGCACTTTCATTTAGCTTCTGTCCACGGCCAGCTGGTTTATCGGCAGCTGTAACTACCCCAACAATTTCTAAATCTGATTGTTTTTGTGCACTTAATGAAGCCACCGCAAAATCGGGCGTACCCATAAAAACTATTTTCATCTTATCTTGTTATTATTTTTAATGATCCGTTTATAATATTGCTTGTAAATTGATAACGTAGCAAAATAACTAAAATTTTAACTCATTTTTTATTAATATGGTTCCAACTTCCGAAATTATTGATTCGAGTAACTTAGTATTTGTGCATCATACTATGCCTGGGATTTATAGAAAAGGTAAAATAGGAAATTTTTATTACGTTGATAAGAATGGAGAGCGGATTAAAAATGAGTTAGACCTAAAACGTATTGAAAAATTAGTGCTACCCCCTGCATGGAAAGAAGTTTGGATTTCGCCTAAAAAAAATGGTTACTTGCAAGCAACAGGGGCAGATGCGGCAGGTAGGAAGCAATATCGTTATCATACAGAGTGGACTTCGAGGAAATCTGATCATAAATATTTCAGGCTATTGGAATTTGGAAAAGCACTGCCAAATGCGCGTAAACAAATAGCAAGGGATTTGAAGCGCAAGCAACTCGATGAGCGAAAGGTGTTGGCAATTTGCAGTGAAGTGATGCAAAAAACACTAATCAGAATTGGTAATGAAAGCTATAAAAAAGCTTATGGTACTTATGGTTTGAGTACTTTAAAGGATCAGCATTTTAATCAGAACGGGGATATAGCTATGCTTAGCTTTGTTGGTAAAAAGGGAGTGAAACAAGATGTTAAACTAAATGATAAGAATCTTATAAAATTAGTAAAGCAGTGTAAGGATATACCCGGACAGGAGTTATTTCAATTTTATACGCAGGAAAATTCGCACAAAGCTATCGACTCGGGCATGTTTAATAATTACATTAAGGAAGTAACGAATTGTGATTTTACTGCCAAAGATTTTAGAACTTGGGGTGGAACTTTAGAAGCGTTAAGACAATTGGCTTGTTTTTCTGCAGAATATCCAGAGATGCCCAAAAAGAAGGTCATTATCGAAGTTTTGGATGCTGTTGCTAGGAAATTGGGAAATACTAGAGCAGTTTGCAAAAGTTCCTATGTGTACCCAGGCCTATTGCAAGCCTATGAGAACGATGGGTTGACTAAGATTTTGAAAAAAGTAAACATTAAAAATATAAATAGCGCTTTAGGAATGGAAAATAATGAAAAAGTGATGTTAAAGTTTTTGAAAGATTCGGCTAAGAATCTTAAATTGAATACGCATTAAGGTATAGCTTACAACTTATCAGCCGAATGCACAGGCTGTTCACTGTTTTCTTTCTGCTCTGCAGGATTTTTAGTTTTCGCCATCGCAGATTCTCTTTTATATACCTTATCCTCTGGTTTTTTAACCGCTTTATCTCCCTCATCTACTTTACCTTTTGGCTGCAGTTCTAGATAATTGCTAGATTGATCACTCTTTTTATTTTTTTCCTTATTCATAATGCCTATTTTATGGATAAAGCAAATACTTTTTACGCATTTGTTTGTATTTGCTTAATCCGGGTTCCCACGTTGCACGGATTTCTTTTTCAGATTTTCCGTCAATAATTTGTTGTCTAAAATCGCCCACACCAATTAATTTTTCGATAGTGCCCATTTGATTGCTCAATTTAGAATTGAAAAAGTTTTCTTTTTGTGGCGATGCTTTATACAATTCTATAACCCAGCCAATGTTAATTTGTTTCGTTTTTCTAAAGATAGCGGTATCGTAATTTCTTAAATCTAATCCATAACAAACTTCATCCATAAACAATGGGGTTTCGGCCATGCCTTTTATTCCAGTAGGAGTGAAAGAAAAACTATATTTCTCTTTTAAATAGGGCGCACCTAAAACGGTGAAAGGAAATTGCGTACCACGACCATGGTTTAGGTAAATGCCTTCAAATAAACAGGTTGTTGGGTATAACAAAATAGATTGTGCGGTATTTAGGTTTGGCGATGGTTTTACAGGCAAGATATAAGGCATATTATGCGTATAATTTGCATTTTTAATGACCGTAATTTTGCATTTAACTTTATCTTTTAACCAGCCTTGTCCATTTAACATGTGTGCATACTCGCCTACGGTTAAACCATGCACAATAGGAATAGGTTGCACGCCGATACCCGATTTATGTTTAGGGTCTAAAATGGGTCCATCTATGTAGAAAGCATTTGGGTTTGGGCGATCAAAAATCATTACTTCTTTGTTGTTAACTGCGCAAGCTTCCATTAAATATTGTAAAGTATTAATATAGGTGTAAAATCGAACACCCACGTCCTGCACGTCGAAAATAACTACATCTACATCAGCAAGCTCTTCTTTTGTTGGCTTGTTGTGCTTTCCATATAGAGAAATTGCTTTGATTCCTGTTTTTACGTCGATATCATCATTTACATCTATTCCGGCACTGGCATTGCCCCTAAAGCCATGTTCTGGCCCAAAAATTTTAACAAAATTTACACCTCGTTTTAGTAAACTATCTACCGTAGTTTGGTTACCAATCATGGAGGTTTGATTCGCTAAAATGGCAACACGTTTCCCTTTTAGTAAAGGTAAATAAATTTCAGTTTGTTCTGCACCTGTCTTAAGTTTAGGAGTAGTAGTTGTTTTCCCTGTTGTTGGTTTTTGAATTGATTTAGGGGCTTGTGCACACGATACAAAAGTTATAAGTGAGCATACAAAAGTAAATACTAGAGTGTTTTTGTTCATTTCAAAGGTATTTAAAAGTATTATGTGCTAAATCGAAATCGAATCAGCACTTTTGCTAAGTTACAAATTATTATAAAACTTGAACATAGAATATTTCATATCGAGGCGTATTGCCATCAAATCAGAACGCACATTTTCTAAACTGATTGTACGCATTGCTATTGCAGGGGTGATGTTAAGCCTTGCAGTGATGATTTTATCGGTGGCAATTATTACAGGTTTTAAAACCGAAATTAAGGATAAGGTTAGGGGGTTTATCGGTGATATTCAGGTTTACCGTTACGATTTGAATGGATCTTTTGAGAAAGCTCCTTTTGTGCCGAATGATACCACACTGTTGCGCTTGAAAAATAATCCCAATATAGTCTCATTTTATCCATTCGCTACTAAACCTGCCATTATTGCCGCAAATGAAGAGGTAGAAGGTATAAATTTTAAGGGGATAGACGAAACGTACGACTGGAAATTTATTGAAAAACATTTGGTAAACGGAACAATTATTAACTTTGCCGATCAAACTAAAAATCAGATTTTAATTTCTCAGTATACCGCAAATCGATTAAAGCTAAAGATGGGCGATCGTTTTTTAATGCATTTTGTACAGAACCCACCCAAGCCTCGAAAGTTTACCATTGTAGGTATTTATGACATTGGAATAGAAAATATCGATAAAAGTTTTGCAATTGGCGACATTAAAATAATAAGGGGTGTGAATAATTGGGCACCCAAGCAAATGGGGGGAATTGAGGTAAGAATTAAAAACTTTAACGAATTAAAGCCTGTGGCAGATGAGGTTTATGCCAATTTAGAACTCAAGCTACGATCGCGATCAGTTGAAGAAAGTACACCCGAAATTTTTACATGGCTATCGTTACTGGATGTAAATACCAGGGTGTTACTTATTTTAATGATGATTGTAGGGGTAATTAATATGGTTACCGCATTACTCATCATGATATTGGAGCGTACCACCATGATCGGATTACTAAAAGCACTTGGTATTTCTAACTATAGTGTGATGAAGATTTTTTTATACAATGCCATTTATTTGGTAGGCTTTGGCTTAGTTTTAGGAAATATATTAGGCTTAGGTTTGGCCTTCTTACAGCAATATACACACTTGTTTAAATTAGATCAAACCAATTACTACCTTGCCCATGTGCCTGTAGAAGTCCATTTTATGGATGTGCTTTTGTTAAACTTGGCTACACTTGTAATTTGTTCGTTGGTGTTATTAATTCCATCGATGCTGGTAAGCAGGATAAATCCATTAAAGGCAATACGGTTTAAATAGTTAAACCTTTTTCCAATCTCTTTCTTGCAAGCCACAAAATTCCGTTCTTGATGGCAAGTTTAAATAAGGGTAGTTTACCTTTGATAAATATAGGCCGGTTGGGTGAGCAGGTTCTAATAATTTAGGTGTTTCTTTGGTGATGAGTAGTGCTTCAAATTCATCTACGCTCATGTTGCCACTTCCTATTTTCAGCAATTTACCAGTTATGATTCGGATCATTTTCCCTAAGAAACGATTGGAAGCGATATGGAATCTTAACTGTGTGCCATTTGCCGAAGTATACAGGTTTGCCTCTTTTACAAAGCAAATGGTATGCTCATTTTTATCGGGCGTAGTACATAGCGCTCTATAATCTTTATACTTTGGTAATAAAGCGGCTGCTTTAGCCATCTCGGTTAAATTTAATTTTGGCAGCTGGTAATAGGAGCTAAGTCGGCTTAAAAAGGGGTCTTTAGTAGTATGTATGTAATAATCATATTCACGTTGCACAGCATCAAATCGGGCATGTGGCTTTCCTTCCATCGGGATGATATCGAAAATAGCGATATTGTGTGGAAGGAGTTTATTTAAACGAAAAATCAAATCAAAATCCCATTCCTGATCAATATCTACATGAAAAAAGTATTGACTGGCGTGCACCTGCGAGTCTGTTCTTCCACAACCATTAATGGTTAAAGGTGTTTTAAAAACCTCACTTAATTTATTTTCAATAACTTCTTGGATACTAATTGCTTGTGGCTGCTTTTGCCAGCCGTTGTAGCCGTGGCCATTGTAAGCAATGTGGAAGAAGTATCTCATTGAACCCTTATTTTACCAACCTTTTTAGCGAGATACTACATCCATAATGAAGTGCGTCGTGAGAAACGATAAAAGTTAAGGCATCGTTTACATTTTCTAGGGTTAATCCTGCATAAGTAGAAATAGTATATGGAGTATAGTTATCGAACCAGCCATTTTTTAAATCTATTTCCAATTGATTTATGGTGCTGAGCATATAACCTTTTAAGAGATTAATTTCTTCCTCACTAATATAATTTTCAGGCTTTGAACCATTTTTATACCGATCTATTAACTCTTCATTAATTACAAATTTTTGCCCTGCC
>JACMOW010000105.1 GCA_014377775.1 Pedobacter sp.
AATCTTCTACAATGGGGAGTACTGCATCGCGGGCCTCTACCAGTTTAGTTTTATCGCTTTCCCGCTTAAGGATGGTAAATTGACAACTGATTTTATCAGTGTAGTTGTTTGAGTTGTGGTCCTTGATCAACCGCTCCGGCACATCAACTAAAAGCGCAATTCGCTTTTTGATATAGCCCAGAGCGTTATCAATGCTCGATAGCTCGCAAGGGTTATAAATATAGAAAAAAGCCTTATCTGCATCGCTGTGGGTAATCGCAACATGCTTAGTGGCCAAGTTTTCAAAATAGGTTTTATATGCGCTTTCTGATATCATGATTTTAATTTTTCAACTTCCTCAATTTGCCTTACCACATGCTCTAAAAAGGTGTACAGGTTTATCGCCCCGGTTTCTTTATAGTTCCCAAAAGCACCACCCGCAACGGTCTGGATCATCACATCATAATCGTAAAGCTCCTTTTTATTACCTGCACTGCCTTTCTTAAATAACTTGCTAAATTTTGGGTGGCCATGGATATAAAACCGACATCCTTCATAATTAAAAAGAATGGCATACTTTAAAGACCCCGGAAGCCATTTAAATAGTTTGGCTCGCTTTACTGCAATAATCTCTTGGTAATCCTCTCGTAAATCATTATGGCTTGCCTTTTTTCTTTTTGGGCGATAAAGCGTGGCAATCAACAGATTTAAAAAATTAGGATCATTGGTGCTGATGTACAATTGATAGTATAGGTCAGTCAATCGGTACTCGTTAATAGTTAAATTACTGAGGCGGTTAGCTGGCCCATAATACTTCCGCAGCATAAACCAAAACGAAGGGATGATCCAGAAATAACAATCGTTCTTTCTAAGAAACCCAATTTTATAATGAATTTGATGGTGCTGCCCCTCGTCCAATTGCTCAAATATTTCACGCTTAATATTGAAGAAGATAAACGAAATCGCTTTCATCGCATCATCAACCTTCGCCCGCATTAAACAAACCTTTCCCCAGGTGCGCAACTGTTTGGGCGTAATTTCTTCCCAGTTGGACGGACCTTTAAATGTGTGTACCTTTTGCTTAATATCTTTTATGCGGATGCTGAGCATTTAAAATCTAATTAAATCATAATTAACCCCCACAGCATATTGCCACTTATTATCTGTTATATTATAGTATGAATAGGCTAAAAGGTTATATCTCTTAAAATCAAAACTAATCCCTGGCCCTGTATATAATTTTTGTGAGGTAATTCCATAAATGGTTCTAAGTTGTAAACGCAACCCAAATTCTGGTGCATTTTGCTCTACAGTATATCTTTTTTTTCCGTTAATGGTTAGCCTTTTATCGTTGCTATAAATATCTAAAAAGCTTTTTTTAGCGCCTATAATTGGAGGAGTGCGTTTCCAGTATTGCGTGGTATTAATATTCGCATTGTACAAAAAATCTAGGGTCCCATCTGTTGATGATGAATCTGATGGCGGCGTGAATTTAGCTTGTATGTTCGGGTCAGAATAAGTATAAACTATTTTACCATCCGGGGTTTTGTTTTGGGCAAGCTTTAAGTTTTCTGCTCTAAGCCTTACATTTTCCTGCACAACAAATTCAATTTGCTTTAATGCTAATTTTAAAACTTTTGCGCTGGTATCAACAATGGTAGATGGGCGATCAGGATTTCTCAATTCTTTTTTTGATATTCTATTTTCTAGTGCTGCAGGCA
>JACMOW010000106.1 GCA_014377775.1 Pedobacter sp.
ATTCTCTTGTTTTACTATCCACAACTAACCCAAAACGATACTGCACTTAGAAATCTCTTGTTCGGTATTGCCTGTGTTTTATTGGCAATTTATTACTTAAGTATTCGCTATTTAAAGAAGAGTGGAAAATGGGTGTCATAAGTTGAACAAAAAGAACGGGCTTAATGTACAGAATTAGGTGGTTATTTGTATTCAAATAATTACCTATGATAAAGACATTAAAAATTCTACTTCCGCTTTTTATTCTCTTAACAATTAGTAAATCTGCACTTGCAACCGAAACTGGCTGTCTATTACCTAACAATCAGCTATATACAAATAAAGTAAACTCAAGCTTAATTAATGTGCTGTTAGGCTCAACTCCGGTATACGAAAATAACTCCATCATCAATTTAGCCCAACAATGCATATCTTCCTCGAATGGGCCTTGCAGCGTATGTAATGATTCTTTTTCTTCTTCTCTAGGCCTTATAACTGGTTGTCCAACAGGTTTTGTATACGGATCTGAAATAGAATATTTTATGAACTGTGACATTGATTCAGGCAACATGTTTCTCATGATTTTAAGCGGAAGCGCTGGATTATGCATTATTTATAAACGGCCAAAATAGTTTCTGACATACAAATTATGTATATGGATGAGACTTTAATTACTAGGAGTTGTTCGATAATCTGCTTGATAATTTTTCAGGCCTAAACAAGCACAGAAGATGTAAAATCAAACAGTACCCAAATTATTCTATTTTTAAATTAACTAGTGATGAATCACAAGCACATTTTAATGATCTAATCTCGAAACATTTTAAATGTGAGTTTGTTTAAACATATGGAATAATATTGGATTTATAAACCATTAAAATTCATTTTTATGTCCCATATTTCGACTTTAGATAATTTAAAACAGCTCATATTAATTAAAACTGGCCTTAATTTTATCAGCCCTTCTGATTGTAAGCTCATATCTTTAGCCATTCAAAAAGAGCTCCATAAAAACATTAGTGAAACCACTATAAAAAGGCTTTTTGGATTTGCAGTTGCAACCAAATTTTCAAAATTTACTGTAAATACATTAACAGAATTCGTGTCTAGTTTAATTGAGGAACAGAAAAATCAAAACACAATAAGCTTAACCAACGATATTCATAAAGTAGCACTCAATGCTAAACAGATCACAAGTTATACTTTACAAAACATCAGAAGTAGATGTAGTGTACCGTATGAGTTAACAATTCCAAGAAAGTTTGCCAATCATGATTTCAATAATTTTTATGCCAGTGAATATAGTTTTACTGCCCTTATTGCCCAGCCTGGTTACGGTAAATCAATTCTCTTAAGTCATTTAGTGCAAGACATAGCTTATGCTAATGATAGCATTTACGCTAAAGACATCCTATGCTATTTTAATGCAAATGATATTTTCGATTCTGACACTTATCAAAGCAGTTTAGAAGATAATATAAAATCTAAAATTGGATTAACTCAAGATACAGATTTAATCCAGTATTTTGATGAACAGTATAAGAAATCAACTATTCGACTCATATTAATTTTAGATGATTTTGCTGAATTAATACTTAATAGATATACAAAAAATAAGGTTTTTGATAGAATTGTAGACCTTATTTCAGCAATAGGAGAAAGTAATGCCATTAAGATTATACTGAGTATGCGATCTACAACTTGGAATCTTTTTTTTGAAAGAATAAGACATGCTCATTTCTTAAAGCGAAAATGGTTTCCAGGAAGTTATTACTATTTAGATTATAATTCCAACATCCCTCCCCTATCTGAGGAGGAATTGGAGCATGTTATTGAAAAAATGGACCCTGGTAATTTTGAAAAAATTAGTACAAATTTAAAATCTCAACTCAAATTTCCGTTTCATATTCAATGGTATTATCGATTAAAAGAACAATATCCTTCCTTTAATTTTTACACCAATTTTGTATTTTATGAAATTATTTACCTATTCATCAATGAAAAGATCTTTAGTTCAAATTACTCAACAGAAAAAGTATTACTCATTAAGCAAATCGTAAAACTATCGGATAATAGTAAAAAGGGAACCAAATTACTTAAAACCGATTTAATGTACCATATATCTAACTATAAAAACGCCTATTTAGAATTATTGGCAGATGGTATACTGATGGAAGAGAAGGATTTTTATGACAGTTACCCTTTAGAATTTGTTAGGTTTATTCATCCCCATGTGTTCGAGTATTTTTTATTTAAAGAATTGCTTGAACTTCATCAGCACCAAATGGATAAAGCATTTTTCGAGTATTTAAATGAAGGGCATTTTAGTAATGAAGTAAGATTTCAATTATTACAATGGGCCATAAGACAGTTAATTATTCTTGGTAATTTAAAAAACATTATCTGTGTATTTACACTCAACCTCACCAATTACGAGAAAAATTACTTAATTTATTTTATTGCTGAAAACCTTGCATATCGATCTCTACATCATCCTGAAATCCTCAAGCAAATTGAACAACAAAATTTTCATAAAATATTAATCCATGAACTTGTACATTTTGATTTTGTAGATTCCTGTTATAAAGATGCTATCAAATGCTTGCTCATAGTTGCAAACAACAAAGAAATTGCATTATTTTATCATTCTATTTTAGCCATTATCGATTGCTCAAGTTTTGATCAAAGTAAGATAGCAATTAGGCTTGAAGAAATGGAATCATTAAAAGATGCTCAAATTAACACCATTTTTAACCCTTATGAATTAGTTAATTTAATTTATCTCAAATTAAAAGGAACTCCTGTTAGCCCAACTGATGTAACATTATTAAAAATGGAGCAATTTAAGGAAAACAATATTGAGTTAAATGTTGATGATCGACCTTTTCCATTACCAGAAAACTTTATTGAATATTTATTAATAATTTTATTAAATACATTTTATGGTACCCAGAGAAACGTTATTACGATTGTTAATGTTATACTGAGCCACTATCCAAAGCTCATTACAACAAGAAATTCCTTTTCTATTTATTTATTAAATATACTTGCTTTGGCTAATTCTAGAATAAACCCAGGAAAGAAAACTGATCAAATGGAGCGAATAATTATTAAAATTCATGAAAATAAGAGAGATAAGTCTACATTATATGCCCAATCTTTACTCCTGCTTTTAAAAGCACAGCAAAAGAAAAATAAGAAGGAGTACAATGAGGTAATTAGCCTTGCTCAGGAAGGAATAATTATATTTGAAAGAAATAATTTATTTATGTATGAAATGTTTATGTATAATTTATTAATTTCTTCCTATACAGAGTTGCACGACTTTGAAAAAGTCAATTATTTTAATAGCACCAAGCATATCTTATTAGAGAATAAAAAAATTCCGCTCTTATTTTTAGAATATATAGATTTTACTTAGCTATTTATTTGTAGTTAGCTCAAATTCGCTCTATAACGTGGAGGGTTAGTAATTTAACTAAGAAGATGATACGCAATTAAACCTTCCATTGGCGATTTATTAATTTTCCCCACATCCATTCCATAGTTATTCGCTACTTCTTTTAGCTGATCGGTAAAAATAAATCCGATCGATCCAATACTATTTAAGGAATATGACTTATAATCGGGGTACAAACTAACAATATTTTCAAAAAAATCAATAAATGCCATCCTAACCAATTTTTTGATATATGGATGGTGAATGTGTTTAAATAAGAAAAGTGTGAACTTGGCGCTATACCTATTTTGAAGTGCAGCATCGTAGAAAGTTGGAACCACTTTGGCAGGAGTTAACGCATAATCGCTTTCAAATGATTCCATGAGTTCTATTGGCATTGCCCTTCTGGCAAATAACGACAATAATTTCTTCCCTAAATATGCACCACTCCCTTCATCCCCCAATAAAAAACCCAACGAATTAACTTGAGTTATAATTTTTCCATCCCTATAAATTCCAGTATTTGTACCCGTTCCCAATATGGAAATAAACCCCTTACTATCTCCTAAAAGTGATTTTGCAGCTGCTAATAAATCAGATTGAATAACAATACTGGCATTTGGAAAAACAACTGTTAAAGCATTTTTTACGATATCATCCTTTCCTGCAGCGCAGCCAGCACCATAAAAATAAATTTGCGTTACTTTCTCCATTGCTAACTGATGAGAAAAATTGTTAATGATGGAATTTTGTATATACTCCGCATCAACATAATAAGGATTATAGCCCTCTGTACTAAATTGCTTTGGTTCTTCATCATTTGTTAAAACTGCCCAACTCGTTTTGGTCGAACCGCTATCGGCTACAATAATCATAATCTTTCCATTTCCTCATACCTTCTTATTTAACAAAAATGATAAAAGTTTACAATACTTTATAATTTTTTTAATAAGTATTTTCAATTTTTCAAACAAGTGCTTTTCAAGGTCTAAAATCCTTATCTTTGATGGTAATAAAATGTCGGCTACCCTAAAAAAGACTTCTAAACTGCATTACGAATTAATACAGGAATTGTATTACCGTAAATCTGCTTCCTGCAATGAACTAAGTGCTGCAACCAAGAAAAGTATCCCACTAGTTACTAAAGTTGTAAATGAACTCATTGAAATGGGTGATATAGTGGAGCAAGGTTATGCCCCTTCAAGTGGCGGAAGGAGGCCTTTAATGTATGCGCTAATTAAAGATAAACTATTTATCGTTGTGGTAGCAATGGATCAATTATCAACACGAATAGGTATTGTTGATCTGCACAATGATTATCTCTTGCCAATAGCTGTAGTTGAACTAAAACTACAAGATAACAAAACAGCGCTTAACGAACTTACTCAACACTTAAAAAATTACATCAAAAAATCGGGAATCCCAATCCATAAGTTCATTGGAATTGGAATAGGGATGCCAGGTTTTATTAACGTTAGCAAAGGCATTAACTACACCTATCTCGAGGCTAGCAACAAAACGCTTAAGCAACATCTATTAGACGAAACAGGGATACCTGCTTTTATCGATAACGACTCGAGCTTAATTGCGCTCGCCGAATTAAAATTCGGTGCAGCAAAATCGAGCGTTAACGCCATGGTAATCAACATGGGCTGGGGAATTGGGCTGGGCATGATTATTAACGGAAGCCTATTTAGAGGACATAATGGTTTTGCAGGCGAATTTAGTCATATCCCCATTTCTGAAGAAAGCATTCTTTGCTCATGCGGCAAACAAGGGTGCTTAGAAGCCGTTGCCTCGCTCCTAGCGGTAGCTGAAAAGGCAATTGTTGGCATTAAAGAAGGTCGTATTTCCAGTTTATCCTATATCGAAACCTTAAATTCAAAAGTTGAAGTGGGCAACGCCATTTTGAAGGAAGCCAATAAGGGCGATCAATACGCCATTGAATTGATTTCTGATGCAGCCTATAAAATAGGAAGGGGGCTTTCGATACTCATCCACATTATGAACCCAAAAGTGATTGTATTAAGTGGAAGAAGTGTAAAAGTAGCAAAGCTGATGCTGGCCCCAATACAACAAGCCTTAAATAAATACTGCATACCGCGTTTATTCGCCGATACCGAAATTAAAGTGAGCAAATTAGGATTTGATGCCGAATTAATTGGAGCATCTATTTTGGTGATGCAAAACTTCGGGAAAGAAAAAATTAAGTAAAATCGTTTTTTCATCACCTAAGTGGTAACAACTAATCTCTTTCACCACTTTAAACGCCATAGATTGCCTTAGCTTATGAATTTCTTGGGTAGCTTTGGTGCTAAAGAAAAAAAGAAGCTTAGGTGGTAAAAAATAACTGATGAATACTTTATAAATAATTTAATAAGTTAATGGTAATTTTAAATTAGTTTATTAAGTTTGAGTAAAATATCAAATGTATGTCGAGATTAAATCTGCTAGAAGAGACCCGCTTCGAAAAAATTCCAGTAACTGTATTTCTTAATCAAAAAGAGGCTTCGATTGCCATTGCTAATAAAATTTCAGATTTAATTATTAATAAACAAGCGGTTCAGCAAAATGTAGTTTTAGGATTAGCAACAGGTGCGTCTCCTATTTTAATTTATCAAGAATTAGTACGTAAGCACAATGAAGAAGCTTTAAGCTTTAAAAACGTAATTACATTTAACTTAGACGAGTATTTTCCGATGAAAAGGGATAGCGAACAAAGCTATGTTGCCTTCATGAAATACCACCTTTTCGATCACATTGATATTAATCCCAATCACATTCATATTCCAGATGGAACCTTAAAAGAAGAAGAAGTTGCTGCCTTTTGTGTAGAATATGAAAGATTGATAAACGATTTTGGTGGTTTAGATTTCCAGTTATTGGGTATTGGTAGAACCGGACACATTGGATTTAATGAACCTGGATCCGCACCAAACTCTGGAACCCGATTGGTTTCGCTTAACGATTTAACGCGAAGAGATGCTTCCAAAGATTTTGGTGGAAAAGAAAACGTGCCTAAAAAAGCAATCACCATGGGCGTGGGTACCATATTTAAAGCACGTGAAATTGTAATTGTGGCATGGAATGAAAAAAAAGCAGGGATTGTAAAAGCTGCCGTAGAAGGTGAGATCTCTTCAGAAGTACCAGCAACCTACCTTCAATTATCAGACAATGTAGAATTTATTATTGATGAGGGAGCTGCTTCCGAATTAACCAGATTTAACAAGCCTTGGTTAGTGCGTGACATCGTATGGGATCAGCAAATCACTAAAAAAGCAGTAATATGGTTGGCTACACATCT
Organism: Pedobacter sp.; assembly: GCA_014377775.1. Taxonomy (GTDB): domain Bacteria; phylum Bacteroidota; class Bacteroidia; order Sphingobacteriales; family Sphingobacteriaceae; genus Pedobacter. The sequence goes on from JACMOW010000106.1 coordinate 6,723, forward strand.
ACAAAAACCAATTTTAAAACTTACAGAAGAAGATTATAATACAAATGGAATGGCACAATTGGCGACCGAAAAAGGGCCAGTATACGACATCAACATTCATATTTTTAATCAGTTACAACATGCAATTACCGGATGGCCAGGTGGCAAACCCAACTCCGATGATAGTCAGCGCCCCGAAAGAGCCGAACCTAACCTTAAGAGAAGCATTATATTTTCACCTCATCCAGATGATGATGTAATTTCGATGGGCGGTACATTTATTAGGCTAACAGACCAAGGTCATGATGTTCATGTGGCCTACCAAACTTCTGGAAATACTGCAGTGTGGGATGATGACGTACTAAGATACTATGAGTTTGCCATCGATTTTCATCAATCTCTGGGCTACCCTACCGATGTACTTGAAGAAAAATATAACCTGATACGAGATTTCTTTAAAACAAAAACGCCCAATCAGATCGATCTTCCTGAAATATCAACCATCAAAGGATTAATTAGAAAAGGAGAAGCTGTTGCTGGAGCACGATTTGCTGGCACAAAAGACGATAATATTCACTTCTTAGACCTTCCATTTTACGATAAATTTAAAATAAAAGGAGCCATTTCTTATGAAGAAGACATCGTAAAAACGATGGATCTTTTGAAAAAAATTAAGCCCCATCAAATTTTTGCAGCAGGCGATTTCGCCGACCCGCATGGTACACATAAAATTTGCTTCGACATTATTGTTTCCGCATTACAACGACTAAGGAAAACCGAAAAATGGATCAACGATTGTTGGTTATGGCTATATAGGGGGGCTTGGCACGAATTTGAAATGCATGAAATCCAGATGGCTGTTCCACTATCACCAAATGAAGTGCTTCGCAAAAGACACGCTATTTTCAAACATCAATCGCAAAAAGATATTCCCGTTTTCCCAGGCGATGACGCAAGAGAGTTTTGGGTGAGGGCCGAACAACGCACCAGTGAAACTGCCAAATCGTATAATCAACTTGGCTTAGCCGAATATGAAGCCATTGAAGCCTTTAGAAGATGGCTGTACTAAAAATTAATCAACATTACTAAACCCTTGTTAGTAAATTAGCCAAAATTATTATCACTAAACTAAGTAATGGTTGTACTTTTGTGCTTATGCGTGCAAAGACGAAAATTCCACAGGGTGATATTTTATCGATTGATATTGGTGGCACAAACATTAAGGCCTGTTTAATGAATTCGAAAGGAAAATTATTAACAGCGTTTAAAAAAACGCCCACTCCTAAAAAATCTACGCCAGAGGCCGTATTAAACGCCATAAAAATACTCACTAAAGAATTCAAAAGTTTTGAAAAAATAGCGATCGGTTTTCCGGGATATGTAAAGATGGGCATTGTGCATACCGCCCCAAACCTAGCGCTAAATAAATGGGCCAATGTAGATTTAGCCCAACAAGTAAGCAATTTATTTGGTAAACCCGTACGTTTAATTAACGATGCCGATCAACAAGGACTAGGAATTGTAAGTGGAAAAGGTTTCGAAATTGTATTTACTTTAGGTACCGGATTTGGCACCTCGCTTCTATTTGATGGCGAATTATTGCCTCATTTAGAGCTCTCCCATCTTCCAATTAGCAAAACCGATGATTACGACGATTTTATCGGCGACCGTGGATTTCATGCTGTTGGTAAGAAAAAATGGAATAAACGCCTGCAATATATCATCGAAATTTATAAAACAGTTTTCAATTACGATAAACTCTATATAGGAGGGGGAAATTCTAATGAAATTGATTTCGACCTAGATAAAAATATTAAGCTAGTATCTAATAAAGATGGAATAAAAGGAGGCGCAAAATTGTGGGAAGCCAAAGAAAAATACCACATCCACACCACCTATCCAAAAAATAAACAAAATCAAATAAAATCATAAAATGATCAACGATCAAAAAGCGCAATATCAATTCGGCATGGTAGGTTTAGGAACCATGGGACGAAATTTATTGCTCAATATGGCCGATAATGGATTTAAAGTTACGGGCTACGATAAAAGTGAGAAAATGCTTCATTATTTTGAAGAAGAAGGTTCGGCTCATCAATTAAAAGGTTTTGCAGATATTCATCAATTTGTGGCGAGCCTACAATTGCCACGCACCCTCATTTTGTTAGTGCCTGCAGGTGCAATTGTAGATAGTGTGATAGCAGAACTTCAACCATTATTGGCCGAAGGCGACATTATTATAGATAGCGGAAATTCATATTTTACCGACACCAGTAGAAGAGCCCAAGAATTAAAAGAAAAGGGAATTCACTTTTTCGGAATGGGAATTTCGGGCGGCGAAGAAGGTGCACGTTTCGGACCAAGCATGATGCCAGGTGGAGATAAACAAGCGTATGCTGTAGTTAAAGAAATGCTTGAAGCCGTCTCGGCTAAAGTTAATGGCGAACCCTGCGTAACCTATATCGGTCCGGGTGCCTCTGGTCACTTTGTAAAAATGACTCATAATGGAATCGAATATGCCATTATGCAGCTCCTAGCCGAAACTTACGATCTTCTTAAAAACGGATTAAACTATAACAACAGCCAAATTCAACAAGTATTCGAAAAATGGAATGAAGGTCGCCTAAAATCGTTCTTAATGGAAATTACTAAAGATGTATTTCGCTTTGTAGACGAAAAAACAAGTAATCTATTGGTTGATGAAATTAAAGACGAAGCAAAATCTAAAGGAACAGGAAAATGGACATCACAAGTAGCGATGGATTTAGAAGTTCCTATCCCCACCATCGATGCTGCCGTGTCTAGCCGTAATTTATCGAAACTTAAAGCACTACGCACTGCACTTAGCGAATCGTATGCGCCTTGCACAGCAATTAAAGCAGGTGAGGCATTTATTAACGATTTAGAAGAAGCCTTCTACTTTGCTATGGCATCAGCCTATGCACAAGGGATGCACATGCTTACTTCAGCATCTGCGCAATATGCGTACGAACTTAACTTAGCCGAAATCGCTAAAATCTGGCGTGGAGGTTGCATCATTAGGGCAACATTTTTAGAAGATATTTATCTAGCCTACAAAAAACAACCCGATTTAACCCATTTATATGCGGATGAAGCGATACAACAAAAAATAAATCATGGGTTAAAAGGAACAAGAAATGTAGTTTGCTCGGCTATACAATCTGGAATTGCCATCCCAGCTTTTGCAGCAGCTTTAACCTATTTCGATACCTTAAAAACCAAAAGAATGCCTTCAAACTTAACGCAGGCACAACGTGATTTCTTTGGCGCACACACCTTTGAACGTATAGATAGCGAAGGAATTTTTCACGCAGATTGGAATAAATTAAGTTAGAAATGAAAAAGAAAAACAACCTTAACCCTACTATATTCGTAATTTTTGGCGGAACTGGCGATTTAAATAAACGTAAACTCGCACCCGCACTTTATAACTTATTTACAGAGGGCTACATGCCCGAAAAATTTTCAATCATTGGCACTGGTCGTACTGTATTTACCGATAAAAAATATAGAGAAGTAATTTTAGAAAATGTAAATGAATTCTCTAGGAATGGAAAAGTAAAGGCAGAAACATGGCGCACTTTTGAACCAAATATTCGTTATTGCGCTACCGACATTACTACGCCAAATACCTTCGAAAATTTAAAAGAAACCATCGAAGAACTCCAAAAAGAATATGGTAAGGAAACACAAATTATTTATTATTTAGCCGTTGCCCCAAACTTTTTCCCGCTAATTGCCGAGTGCCTTTGCAAATATAAATTAACGGAAGACGAAGACAATAGTCGCATTGTAATCGAGAAACCATTTGGGCATGATTTAGATACCGCCAGAGAACTAAATTTATTATTAAGCAAAATCTTTACCGAAAAACAGATCTATCGCATCGATCATTACCTTGGTAAAGAAACCGTTCAAAACATGATGGCTTTTCGTTTCGCAAATTCGCTCTTCGAGCCTTTGTGGAATAGAACCTATATCGAGCACGTACAAATTTCGGTAACCGAGCAATTAGGCGTTGGCGATAGGGGTGGATATTACGAAGGTGCTGGTGCTTTGCGCGATATGATTCAGAACCACTTGTTGCAATTACTTTGTTTAGTGGGAATGGAAGCGCCCATAAGTTTCGATGCCGATGAGATCAGGAACCGTAAAGTAGAAGTTCTACAAGCCATGCGTCCATTTAAAACGGAAGAAATCGGCGCAAACGTAGTAAGAGGTCAATACAGTAAAGGTTGGGTAGAAGGAAAAGAAGTTCCAGGTTACCGACACGAAAAAGGAGTTGACCCACAATCGAACACCGAAACCTTTCCCGCCATTAAATTCTTTATTGATAACTGGCGTTGGCAAGGAATTCCATTCTACCTACGTACGGGGAAAAGGCTAAACCAAACTTCATCTATTATTACCATCCAATTTAAAGATGTGCCACATCATATTTTTTCGGCTGCAGCAACCGAAACATGGACGCAAAACCGCTTAATTATTAGCATCCAACCCGAAATGAGTATTCGCCTACAGGTACAAGCGAAGCGCCCAGGTGTAAAAATGTTGCTAAACCCAGTAGATATGGTATTCGATTACAAAGGAACCTATGATACGGATACGCCAGAGGCTTACGAAACATTATTATTGGATGCTATGAACGGCGATCAAACTTTGTTTATGCGTGGCGACCAAGTAGAAGCCGCATGGGAATTGGTAATGCCTATCCTTAATGCTTGGGAAAATAAAAAATCGTTAAGTTTCCCAAATTATCAGGCCGATAGCTGGGGCCCGGAAGATGCAGAAGCGCTTATCGCAAAAGATGGATTTCATTGGTTTACGTTGCCGCTGAAAGATAAAGAGTAAGAAATGAACCTGAACATATTCAAATCCGTAAAAGAACTAAACGAAGCATTAATTGCTTACGTTATCGAAATTGCCAATACAGCCATTGCAACTAAAGGTCGTTTCGATTTTGTGTTAACTGGTGGAAATTCTCCAAAAGAACTCTATCAGCAGCTATCAACAACCTATAAAGATGAAATAGATTGGAGCAAGGTATATTTCTTCTTTGGTGATGAGCGAACAGTGCCACCAGATCATAAAGATTACAATGGTTTAATGGCCAAGGAGAATTTATTCAATAACCTTGCAACGCCAGAAAGCCATATTTTTTATATGGACACCACCCTAGCGCCAGAAGATGCTGCTAATGCTTACAAAAAAGCCCTAGACAAACATTTTAACGGAGAAGAGATTGTATTCGACCTTATTTTATTGGGCATGGGCGATGATGCACATACGGCTTCTATATTCCCGGGTACAGACTTAGTGCATAGTATAGAAAAAACAGTTGCATCGGTTTGGGTAGAAAAATTAAACACCAATCGCATTAGTTTAACTGCATCTTTAATTAATAAAGCCGAAAACATTGCTTTTATTACGTTTGGAGAAAATAAAGCCAGTGCATTAAGCCATGTAATTGGCGATAGCGAAAAGAATTTCGAGCTTTATCCAGCGCAGCTGATAAACCCTATAAATGGCAACTTAGATTGGTTTGTAGATGATATGGCTGGGAATGGACTTATTTAACTCCACTCCAAACCTTCTTCCTTACGATGGCACGGTGATTTATTATGGCAAATGCATAGAAAATACAGCAGCAAATGCATATTACGATTATCTCTTTCAGCAAATTGAATGGAAAAACGATGAGGCTGTAATTTTCGGAAAACATATTTTCACTAAACGAAAGGTAGCTTGGTTTGGTGATTTACCATTTGAATACACCTATTCGAAAACTACAAAAAAAGCATTACCCTTTACCAAAGAATTACAGGAGCTAAAGGCAATTTGTGAAGAAAAAACAGGCGAAACCTACAATTCGTGTCTCCTAAACCTTTATCATAATGGCGATGAAGGTATGGCTTGGCATAGCGATGCAGAAAAAGACCTTAAAAAAAATGGTGCCATTGCCTC
>JACMOW010000107.1 GCA_014377775.1 Pedobacter sp.
TAACAGTTTTTTGTTTTTCTTTGGTTTCCTGAATGATAAAAGGAACACAAATAAACTTAACGTTAAGAATTTCAGATGGTGAAAAAACTAAACACTTACTGTTTCTGGTGCTAATTTCGCCGAAAGTCCTGCACCTGCCGCCAAAAGTTCTTGCGTAATGGTTTTGGTGTATTCCGTAATTTCAGTCTTAAAATCAATAATAGAAGCACCAGAGCGTATTTCTTCCAACCTTTTTTCCCATTGCCCCGTTAATTCAGCTTGCGCAATTTTCTTATCCTTAACCACATCATATACTGCCAATCCTTTTGATGTTGGTACAAGATTCCGCTTTTCGCGGATGATGTATTCTCTAGTTAACAAGGTTTCGATAATGGCTGCTCGAGTGGCTGGCGTTCCTAATCCACTGTCTTTCATAGCATAACGAAGTTCTTCATCTTCTATCTCTTTACCTGAAGTTTCGAGTGCCTTTAGTAAGGAGGCTTCATTATACATTGCCTTGGGCTTAGTTTGTTTTTCGAGTAGCGCTTTATTAATAATTGGTAGTTCTTCTTCTGCTACTATTTTTGGCAAAGCAGAATTATCTTCGTCCTTTTTTTCGTCGTCATTTTCGTTAAACACTGCTCGCCATCCGGCGGATTGAATAACTGTTCCATTGGCGATAAAAATAGAACCAGACTCTACGGTAATTTTTGTGATTTCTTTAATACAGTCTTGATGAAAAGCCTCTAACATCCGGCCAGCTACCATATCGTACACCGCTTGATGATCTTTACTTAAATTGTATGGTTTTTCGCCAGTTGGCAATACCGCATGATGATCGGTAACTTTTTTAGCATTTACACTGCGCTTGCTTAATTTAATCGTTTGTAAAAAAGCAGCTTGTTTTCCGAAATCTAGATGATCAGTAAGCTTTGTAATTAAATTAGGTACCGTTGCAAATACATCATCGCCTATATATCTACTACCCGTACGTGGGTAAGAAACCAATTTACTTTCATACAAGTTTTGCAATAAGTTAAGCGTTTGATCAGCCGTAAATCCATTTTTTTTATTTGCTTCCTGCTGTAAACTACTTAAATCGTGCAATAATGGCGGTGGTTCTTTCCGAGGTTTAGCTTCAACAGCAGTAATTTTACCCCCTCTTTCAAATCCCGATTCAGCGTCTTTTACACGATCAAAAATCAGCTGTGCCTCTTCTTTAGTTTTAAAATTAGCAACCGAGGTAGCTTTAAACTGTTGTTTATCTTTATCAAGTTGAATAATAATTTGGTAATAGATTTGTGGAATAAAGTTCTTAATTTCGATATATCTTGAACAAATCATAGCCAATGTAGGCGTTTGTACCCTACCCAATGATAGAACACTTCGGGATCCTGCTGATATACTTAAAGCTTGTGTTGCGTTCATCCCCACCAACCAATCTGATTCAGACCTGCAATGGGCGGAATTAAATAAGCTATCGTAATCTGTTCCAGGCTTTAAGTTTCTGAAGCCATTTTTAATCGCTTCATCAGTTTGTGATGAAATCCACAATCGTTTAAACGGCTTTTTACATTTCAAGAAATAATAAATATATCTGAAAATCAATTCTCCCTCTCGCCCAGCATCTGTTGCTACAATAATTTCGGTAGCCTCATCAAATAATTTTTTAATGATATCTAATTGCTTTCTTACGCCAGGATCTTCTACAAAGCCGTTTTTTGTTTTTATTTTACGAATGGCTAATTTAAATTTAGCAGGTAGCATCGGTAAATGCTGTTTACGCCAACCAATAAATCCATAATCTTGCGGAGGAGCCAATTGTAATAAGTGGCCAAATGCCCAAGTAAACGAGTAGCCTTTACCTTCAATATATCCGTCTTTTTTAGTTGTTGCCCCAAAAACCTTAGCTAATTCACGTCCTACAGACGGCTTCTCGGCAATAACAATCTTCATTTATTTCTTCATTCAGTTTAGAGTGTTAAATATCTTAAAAAAATAATGAAGCACAGTAGAAAAGTTCTCTACAATCCTGATAATCCTAGTAGGGCTTTGCCCCCATGTAAAAAACTAATTTTCCACCACTTGTAATATCACCGTGTTTAATAAAAGGCTTAATTAATTGCTTGCCATTTAAAAGTACTTTCTGTACATAAACGTTTTTATCGCTTTGATTTATCGCTTCAACCGTAAATGTTTTTCCATTCTCTAAATTTAAACTTGCATTATTTACAGATGGTGAACCTAAGGCATACTCATCACCTCCTGGCGAAACCGGATAAAACCCTAAAGATGAAAACATATACCAAGCGCTCATTTGGCCGCAATCGTCATTTCCCCCCAGGCCGTCTGGCGTTGGTTTATATTGCATTTTTAAGATCCGACGTACTTGTGCTTGTGTTTTATAAGCTTGATCCGTCCAATTATAAAAATAAGCAACATGATGCGCAGGTTCATTTCCATGAACATAGCCTCCAATTATGCCTTCGCGTGTAATGTCTTCTGTGCCCGCAAAAAATTCGTCAGAAAGATGCATAGTAAACAATGTATCTAAACGTGCAGCAAATCTCTTTTTACCACCCATTTGCGTCATTAATGCAGCCGGATCGTGAGGTACAAAAAAACTATAGTTCCAACTGTTGCCCTCAATAAACCCTTGTCCGTGGGTACTTAGTACATCAAATTCCTTTTTAAAACTCCCATCAGCCATTTTTGGGCGCATAAACCCGATAGAGGGATCAAAATTATTCTTCCAATTTCCAGATCGCTTGATGAATTCTTGATATACTGCTTCACGACCTAATTTTTTGGCAATTTGAGCAATCGCCCAATCATCGTATGCATATTCCAAGGTATTTGATACCGAAACTCCACTTCGTTCTGCAGGAATATATCCCATATCTATATAATAACCTATACCTTCATAATTACGCTTATTCGCAGTTGCAATACACGCATCTAAAGCTTTATTTGCATCGCCATTATACACCCCTTTAATAATTGCATCAGCAATTACAGAAACACTATGATAACCGCTCATGCACCAATTATCGTTGGCATAATGCGACCAAATGGGTAACATTTGCAATGAATTTTGCTCATAATGGGCCATCATGGATTTAACCATATCGTTATTTCGGGCTGGCTGCATAATGTTAAAAAATGGATGTAGAGCTCGGTAGGTATCCCACAACGAAAAGGTAGTGTAATTGGTAAAGCCGTTTGCGGTATGTACACCCTGATCTAATCCTTTGTACTGTCCATTTACATCAGTATAGGTAGTTGGATTAATAAATGCGTGGTACATTGCCGTGTAAAAATTAACTTTATCATCTTCCGCAGCACCAATATTGATCTTACTTAATTCTCTATTCCATGTAACTTGTGCCTCATTTTTAACCTTTTCAAAATCCCAACTTTGAATTTCGCTGCGCATATTTTGAAGTGCATTTTCTTGGCTAACTGGTGATAAAGCAAATTTAATCTTTACTTTTTCTCCTTCATTTGTATCAAAATCAAAATACATCCTTACTTTTTTCCCTGCTATTTCTGGAAAATTCTTCGTTTGATCGAACTTACCCCAAAAACCACGATAAGCCTGTCGAGCATCAAAATTTTTCTGTCCGTAGCCCTTAAATTTCTTAGAAAAACTCATGGCAAAATAAACTGTACGTGTTCTAGCCCACCCATTAGTTTGACGATAGCCTGTAATTAAAGTGTCATTTACCACACGAACATAAGTCCAAACTGTTTTTTCGTCGTAGTTATAAACTCCTGCCATCAGATCTAAAATAATATGACTTTGATCCGACTTCGGAAATGTATACTGATGCATGCCCACTCGTGTTGTCGCCGTCATTTCTGCCAAAATATTATCGTCATCTAACTTTACCTTATAATAGCCAGCTTCAGCAATTTCATTAGCATGAGAAAATCCTGATCTAAAACCACTCTTAGGTTCGTTAGCTGTACCTGGGTTCATCTGTAATTTACCTTGTGTTGGCATAATTAAAAAATCGCCCAAATCTGAATGCCCAGTACCGCTAAAATGAGTGTGACTAAAACCAACAATTGTTTTATCTTCATATTTATAACCTGCACAATATTTATATACAGAACCATTGTATTTTCCATTTACTTCGTAAGAAATAGTATCCGTTTCGGGGCTTAGTTGTACAGCTCCGAAAGGAACGGTTGCACCAGGATACGTATGACCCATTTTTTCGGTACCAATTAAGGGTTTAACATATTTAACTAAGTTTTGTTGCGCATTTACCACAACAGAAAAGAAAATTAAACAATAGAAAAAGGATTGTTTCATATTTTAATAAATAACTGATGTAAAGAAAATCTAAGGTATTAATTTTAAGCGAAATCTTACTAAAACGATTTATTAAAATATTGAAATTTAAATTATATATTACATTCCTTATATTTACATTTACTTAGCCGTATACCAAAAATGAATAATAGTGTTACACTTCGCGATATTGCCAAAGCACTTAATATTTCTGCATCAACGGTATCGAGGGCATTAACAGACAGTTATCAGATCGGACCTGAAACGAAGAAAAAAGTTTTAGCCTACGCCAAATTGCACCATTATATTCCAAACCGCATGGCTCGTGGACTAAAAGAAGGTAGAAGTAGATCTATTGGAGTGGTAGTTTGTGCGATTGATAATAGTTTTGTAGCACAAATGCTTAATGGAATTGATAAATTCTACACCGAGCAAGGCTATCAGATTATTATTATGCAAAGTAAAGAGTTATATGAGCAAGAAAAAGCTTGCATCGATTTACTATATGCTGGTGGTATCGATGGGTTGCTTATCTCTCCCTCTTATCAAACTACAGATTTTAGCTATTTAAACGAACTACAAAGTGCTGGATTACCAATTGTATTATTTGATCGTTTAAGTGATGGTATCAACACCCATAAAGTGGCTGCTGATCATCTTAAGGGGGCTTATCAAGCTACTCAGCATCTAATTAATAACGGTTATAAAGCAATAGCACATATTAATAGCAATACACAATTAAATATGGCAACCGCACGTTTTGAAGGCTATAAAAAAGCATTAACTAATGCAGGACTACCTATTAAAAATGACTTGATTAAGTTTTTTGACACCACAAATTTAACTGTTTTAAATAAAAATCTTGAATTAGCCATTCATGAACTCATGAGTTTAAAAGAAAAACCTGATGCTATTTTTACGGCTACAGATTCACTAACCATACGGTGTTTGATATTGTTGAAGCAAATGAAGTATAGCATTCCTAAAGATGTAGCTTTAATTGGTTTTAGTAACACCGATCTTGCCCAAGCGCTTTCCCCTCCATTAAGCACCATTAATCAACCTGCTTTTGAAATAGGTAGGTTAGCAGCCGAAAAACTACTTTTGTTAATTAATAGTAAAAATTCAGAACCATTCGAAACACTCCTCCTAGCTACTGAACTTCAAGAAAGAGACTCAACGCTGATGCGCTAAGTGCCCAAACCAACAACACATAAATCGTAACACGTAGCACTATTTTACATTAACAAGACCACCTTCAATAATTAATCAAGCAAAAACCTGTATTTTTGCGTTTTGAATTTTAATAATGAGTAAGCACGGTAGAATTTTAGTGGCCATGAGTGGCGGGGTTGACAGTTCGGTTGCAGCAGTGATGTTGCACGAGCAAGGATATGAGGTAATTGGCCTTACCATGAAGACCTGGGATTATGCCACATCCGGTGGAAGCAGTAAAGAAACTGGATGTTGTAGTCTAGATAGCATTAACGATGCCCGTACATTAGCTGTAAATTATGGCTTTCCTCATTATATTTTAGATATTAGAGATGAATTTGGTGATTTTGTAATCGATAATTTTGTAGACGAATATCTTGCAGGTCGTACGCCAAACCCATGTGTATTATGCAACACTCATATTAAATGGGAAGCTTTATTAAAACGTGCCAATAAATTAGATTGCGAATTTATCGCTACCGGTCATTACGCCAATATCCGTAAACTCGACACTGGCAGGCATGTAATCTCTAAAGGCTTAGATGAGAATAAAGATCAATCTTATGTGCTTTGGGGTGTTTCTCAAGAAAA
>JACMOW010000108.1 GCA_014377775.1 Pedobacter sp.
AGTGGTATGGGCCGGGATCGAACCGGCGACACATGGATTTTCAGTCCATTGCTCTACCGACTGAGCTACCGTACCTACTTCCCGTTTGGGATTGCAAATGTAGTGTCTTTTTTCGAAAGCAAAAACATTTTTTGATAATTCTTTTACTAAACACGCTTTAACAGCCCCTTTCCATTATAAATCAGCGATTTACACCATACTTAAACACTCCTTTATTCATATCCATTCTAAATTTTTAATTTTATGCATGCATAGTAATATATTTTAACATTAAAACTTTTAACTTAGCATAAGATTAACCAATGTAAACTATGGCGTCGCAAATTATATTTATTATCCTTTGCCTTACAGGTGTTGCTTTATTTAGCTTCAACGTGCGTAAGGTAATTCGCAATATAAAATTAGGTAAATCCGAAAATCGTTCAGATCAGCCGGCTAAAAGATGGCTAACCATGTTTAAAGTGGCATTCGGACAAACAAAAATGGCCGCCAGACCAATTCCCTTTTTATTGCACCTAGTAGTTTACCTCGGTTTTGTAATTATCAATATCGAAGTACTAGAAATTATGATCGATGGCATTTTTGGCACACATCGGGTATTTGCTGGGCTAGGTGGCGTATATAATTTTTTAATCGCTTCCTTCGAAATCCTGGCTTTTGGCGTGTTATTGGGCTGTGTTGTTTTCCTCATCAGAAGAAATATTTTAAAATTAAAGCGCTTTAGTGGCGTAGAAATGAAAGCCTGGCCAAAATCAGACGCCAACTATATTCTAATTATTGAAGTTCTTTTAATGTCTGCCTTTTTATTGATGAACGCTGCCGACGCCAAACTACAAACCTTAGGCGAAAGTCATTACATTAATGCCGGATCATTTCCGATCAGCACGTGGCTTCAAGGCCTGCTTCCTTCTGGCACCAATAGTTTAATCTCAATAGAGCGCACAACTTGGTGGTTTCACATTGTCGGTATTTTTGCCTTTTTAAACTACCTGCCCTATTCTAAACATTTCCATATTTTATTTGCGTTCCCTAACACCTATTTCTCTAACCTCGAACCCAAAGGCGAGTTTACCAATATGGCTAGCGTAACCAATGAAGTGAAAGCGATGCTCGACCCTTCATTTGTACCAGCCGAAACTGCTCCAGGGAAATTTGGTGCTAAAGATGTAAATGATCTTACCTGGCTCAATTTGATGAATGCCTACACCTGTACCGAATGTGGAAGATGTACATCGGTTTGTCCGGCAAATATAACAGGTAAATTGCTATCGCCCCGCAAAATTATGATGGATACCCGCGATCGCATGGAAGAAGTTGGAAAGAACATCGATAAGCATGGTATCGATCATCAAGATGGGAAAGCCCTGTTAGACGATTACATTACGCGTGAAGAGATTTGGGCCTGTACCAGTTGCAACGCTTGTACCGAAGCCTGCCCTATAAATATTGATCCTTTAGCCATAATTGTAGAGCTTCGTCGCTTTGCAGTAATGGAAGAATCGAATGCACCTGCAAGTATCAACGCCATGTTAGGCAATGTAGAAAATAATGGCGCACCTTGGAAATATTCACCTGCCGATCGATTAAATTGGGCAGAAGGAAATTAGCATACACCCAGTCAGTTGTCTAACTACTAAATAATAACAACTAAATACTAAAAAATGGAATTTAAAGTACCTACAATGGCCGAATTAATGGCGATGGGCGAAGAGCCAGAAATATTGTTTTGGGTGGGTTGCGCTGGAAGTTATGATGAGCGTGCACAAAAAATTACCCGCGATATCTGCAAAATCTTACATCATGTAGGCATTAAATATGCTGTTTTAGGTACCGAAGAAAGTTGTACCGGCGACCCTGCAAAACGAGCTGGTAATGAATTTCTTTTCCAAATGCAAGCCATTACAAATATTGAGGTGTTAAATGGTTATAACATTAAAAAAATCGTAACTGGTTGCCCACATTGCTTTAACACCATTAAAAACGAATACCCTGGCTTAGGCGGAACCTACGAGGTTATCCATCATACCCAACTAATCCAAGACTTAATTAATGAAGGCAAACTTAAAGCCGAAGGAGGTGAAAGCTTTAAAGGAAAAAAAATTACTTTTCACGACCCTTGTTATTTAGGTAGAGGTAACGGCGTTTATGAAGCACCTCGCAAAGCGCTAGAAGTTTTAGATGCCCAACTGGTAGAGATGAAACGTTGCAAAAGTAACGGACTGTGCTGTGGCGCCGGTGGTGCACAAATGTTTAAAGAGCCTGAAAAGGGCAAAAAGGATGTAAATATTGAGCGAATTGAAGAAGCTCTAGCAACAGAGCCACAGGTTATTGCATCAGGATGCCCCTTCTGTATGACGATGCTAAGCGATGGGGTAAAATTAAAAGATAAGGAGCAAGAAGTAAAAGTATTGGATATTGCGGAGATTACAGCAAGGGCAAACGGTTTGTAAGAATTTCTTCTAACACCCCGTCCCAAAGATCAATGCGTTTTTGTAGCGATACGAGTGTAGCCTGTGCAGCTTCGTCCCAACGCTTCTGGTCTTCTTCGCACAAGCTAGCAGTCATTTGGAGCGCAAGCTGACTATGGTGGTCACCATCTACCTCGATATGTCTTTCTAAATAATATTTAAATATCGAAACACTATCGGGAAATTTCCGATGAACATCGTTTACTATAGAAATAAACATACCGGGAATAAGGTCTTCTCTACCAAATGTAAATACGGCCGACTGCAAATGAACTTTATTACCGGCAATAGTTTGAAACGTATAGCGAACAAAATCTTGTGCTGCCTTTGGTACATTAGATTGAATAAATGACAATTCTAAATCTGCGGTGCTCTTTAAAGCCGTTAAAAACGATGATATTCCGTTTGCGTCTGCTCCACACTGCCCCATTGCATCTAAGTAAATTTCGAAATGGCTCTTGCGAACACCGAAACGATCCACATCAGACTCTTCGCCAGCAACAATTTCGTTAATTAAATACCGTGTATCTCCGTTACCTACCGGAAACCATGGGATTGTGGTACACGTGAGGTTGTTTTGTAATGATTTTAACAATGACATAAAATCCCATACGGCATACACATGATACTGCATGAAAATCTTGAGGTCTTCTATATCCTTAATTTGAGCATAAACTTCGTGGTTGATGATTTTTTGCCGAAGGGGCTCTATTAAGTGTTGAATTTTTTCTAAATGTGTGTTCATCTTCGTTATTTAAGTGCAAAGATAACCCTCGAACCGAAACGATAAGCTCAAAAAGATAACTTGACGAAAAAAAGACGAAATCTAGCGATTGCTGGCTACCAAACTTGAGGTAACTTGTTTAAAGCTCGACGCCAGCAAATTCAATTGGTCTGCATCAATTTGCTTCAAGGGAATAATCATTTGAGTGGCCATCGAGTCAACGTCGCCTTTTCGGTCGTTATGCGTTTGCACAATCACATCGTCATTTTTGGTATATAAATGAAGTTCTCCTCGCTCTGTTGTGCCATAATACTCCATACCTTTAAAGCGCAATAAATTAAAGGAGAACAATTCAGTTTTACCACTCACATAAATCTTCTTGTATTTGCAAAAACCAGTGTTGGTAACATTTAGTTCATAACGTTTTAAGGTGCTGCCGTCTACTGCTGAATCATAATATTTGGTTAAGGTATTCTGGATAACCGCAGTACTTTCCTCAGCAGTTTCGAAACCAGAGCAAACCAATAAAACTAAACAGATCGAAAAGAAAACGGACTTTTTTAAGTGCAATGTAAACTTTTGCATGATAAACTGGTTTAATCAAATGTAAATTAAATAAAATGATAAATTTGAATATGATTTTTTCTCCACAATCTAAAGTTTGGATCTACCAAAGTAGCCGTGCTTTTACCGCTAAAGAGGTTAATTCAATTCAGCATAAGCTGGATGTATTTACGGCACAATGGACGGCACATGGGCATCAACTAAAAGCGAAAGCTGAAATACTTTACCATTTCTTTATTGTTTTAACGGTAGATCAGGACATAGCAAACGCAACGGGATGCTCAATTGATTCGTCTGTTCGAATAATTAAAGAGATTGAGAATGAATATGAGGTAGACCTATTCGATCGCTTTAACATGGCCTATAAAATTGGAAATGAAGTATTTGTGAATACCAAAGAAGATTTTGAAACCTTAATAACCATCAAGAAAATAACCCCACAAACCATTGTATTTAATAATTTAGTGCAAACTTTAGCAGAATTTAACGAGAAATGGGAAGTACCACTGGCAGAGAGTTGGCATAACTTAATTTTTGCAGAGCAGCTAGGCAGTTAGTTTATTAATTAGCAGATCCAAACATTAAATGTTTTATTTTGTTATCTTTAATAGCATCTAAATCAACACATGTCGCGCTGGCTCAAAATTTCTCTTAAAATCTTATCTGGTCTTATTGCACTGATCATTTTAGTTTGGCTAGGTGTTGCATACTACATCAACCATAACAATAAAGCAATTTTAAATACCATTCTTAATCAGCTTAATGCCAATGTTAACGGAAAAATCGAGGTGGCCAGTATGGAAACCACTTTACTTAAAGGCTTTCCAGGGGTAGCGGTTTCGCTAAAAAAAGTGTTATTAAGAGATAGTTTATGGGCTACCCATAAGCACAACTTATTAAATGCCGATGATATTGATATTTCGTTAAATATTTTCTCGTTAATTGCAGGAAATATCAAAATCAATAAGATTGGTATTAACAATGCAAATATTTACATTTATACCGATAGTACAGGCTATAGCAACACCAGTATGTTTAAGCGTAAAACTGGTAATAAACGCACCGATAAAAAAGACAAACAGGCATTTGAAATTAAACGAGTAGACTTTAAAAAAGTTGATCTAATTGTTGATAACAGACGGCGTTTTAAACTATTTAATTTCTTGATCGATGAACTAAAAGGTAAAATTGATTACCCCGACTCAGGTTGGAATGGGAACTTAAAATTAAAAACAACCGTTAAAAGCTTTTCCTTTAATACAAAAAAAGGAAGCTTCTTAGAGGGAAAAACACTTGAAGGCACTTTAATTACGCATTACAACAACGAGCGAAAAGAAGTAACGATAGAACAAAAAAAATTAACAATTGGTGAAGATGAGTTTTTAATTGGTGCTAAAATAGATTTAGCCAGAAATGAATCAGCCTTTGCAATTGATGTAAGAGCAGACAAAATTTTATATCAGAACATTTCTTTATTACTTTCGCCAAACATCTCCTCAAAGCTTCTAAAGTTTGTGATCGATAAGCCCATTGCAGTTGTTGGGCATATTATCGATGATGGAAATAAAGGTAATCGTGATCCGCTAATCAACGTAAGGATACAGGTAAAAGACAATGGAATTACCATCCCCTCGGGGCGATTAACAAATTGTAGTTTTACGGGTACCTTTACCAATAGAGATACGGCTGGCAAATCCATATGCGACCGAAATTCTGCTATCCGATTTTATGCCCTAACTGGCGATTATTACAATGCTCCCATAAAAATAGACACCTTTTCGATCACTAATTTAGAACGACCAATTGCGGCAGGATTTATTACCTCTCAGTTTCCACTTGAAAAACTAAACAATTCTATTGGGGGTGAAACATTTAGTTTTAAAGATGGCACAGCCGATGTACGCCTATATTGTAAAACCGATATCGACAATTTTAAATTTGTTAGACCCATATTATCAGGAAATGTGGTGGTAAAAAATGCAGATATCACCTATCTTCCAAGAAACATGAAACTGATAAACAGCAATTTAACCTTAAACTTTAACCAAAAAGACTTAGTGATTAGC
>JACMOW010000109.1 GCA_014377775.1 Pedobacter sp.
AACTTTTATGGCGACTCAGCTTATACTTTCCCAATCGGCAAAGTAGACCAACAAACAGCCAGGTTGTTAGAAGTTACTAAAGAGTGTTTAGATCTGGCTATTGAAAAGGCTGTTATAGGAATGAGAATAGGTGATGTGGGATTCGCAGTTCAGCAGCATGCCGAAAAGAATGGATTTGGTGTAGTTAAGGAATTGGTCGGCCATGGTGTAGGTGTAAAACTGCATGAAAAGCCAGAGGTTCCTAATTATGGTAAACGAGGGTCAGGGATTAAGCTGGAAGAAGGAATGGTTTTAGCAATAGAACCTATGATTAATGCAGGCAGGGCTGGAGTAAAATTCTGGGATGATGGCTGGACAGTGAGTACGGTTGACAATAAACCATCAGCTCATTATGAGCATACTGTAGCTATTAAAAAGGGGAAAGCTGATGTCCTCTCTAGCTTTAGACTCATCGAAGAAGTTTTGAAACAAAATGTTTAAATATTGAGAATTTTTATTTAATTTTGCATCCCTGTTACGATGGGGCGAATAAGGTATAAGCCTGAATGTAAAGGGTTGTTTTAGAGATAGATTATTATAATGCTGATTTCTCTTAGCCTTTTTGATTAACAGATTTAAGAGAAATCAAATAATATATGGCCAAACAGGCTTCAATTGAACAAGACGGAATAATTAAAGAAGCATTGTCAAACGCAATGTTTAGGGTTGAACTGGAAAACGGACATGAGATCATAGCGCATATTTCCGGTAAAATGAGGATGCATTACATCAAGATTTTGCCTGGCGATAAAGTTAAGTTAGAAATGTCTCCGTATGATTTGAGTAAAGGCAGAATTACCTACAGATATAAATAGATAAAGATGAAAGTTAGAACATCAATCAAAAAGCGTAGCGTTGATTGTAAAGTAGTCCGTCGTAAAGGAGTACTCTATGTAATCAACAAAAAGAACCCTAAGTACAAACAGCGTCAGGGATAATATTAATAGTTATACGTTATACGTTATTCGTTGTTAAGTTTCGACGGACGTACAACATACAACGTACAAATCAATAAAATATGGCAAGGATAGCAGGTATTGATTTACCAAGGAACAAAAGAGGAGAGATCGGACTTACTTACATTTTTGGTGTCGGACGGTCAACCGCAAAGCGGATTCTGGCTGATGCTGGTATTGATGTAAACATTAAAGTGCAGGATTGGACGGATGATCAATTAGCGGCAATTCGTGGTTTCATTAATGATGAGGTTAAAGTTGAAGGTTCTTTACGCTCTGAAGTACAATTGAACATCAAACGTTTGATGGATATCGGTTGTTACCGTGGATTACGTCACCGTAAGGGTTTACCTGTTCGCGGTCAGCGTACCAAAAACAACTCACGTACCCGTAAAGGAAAGCGTAAGACTGTAGCAAACAAGAAAAAAGCAACTAAATAATTAATTAGACTTGCCTAACGGCAGGCAGATATGAGATATGAGATTTTAGATAGTAGAATATCGAAAATGCTCAGCTCATGATTAAAAAAGGAAATAGATATGAGTGCGGTCCCGATGTATCGGGATAAGTCTCACATCTCAAATCTCAACTAATGGCAAAAACTAAAAAAGTCACCAAAAAACGTGTTGTAATTGTCGAGCCAATTGGCGAAGCACATGTTAACGCTACATTTAACAATATCATCATAACTCTGACTAATCTTCAGGGTCAAACTATATCTTGGTCCTCTGCCGGTAAAATGGGTTTCAAAGGTTCTAAGAAAAACACACCTTATGCTGCCGGTCAGGCTGCAGGAGATTGTGCTAAGGTAGCTCATGATTTGGGATTACGTAAGGTTCAGGTGTATGTTAAAGGGCCTGGTTCAGGTCGTGAGTCAGCTATCCGTACCTTGCAGACTTCAGGTATAGAAGTAACAACTATCCAGGATATTACACCGATGCCGCATAATGGCTGTCGTCCTCCGAAAAGAAGAAGAGTTTAATCAATTAATAAATAGTTTTAAAGCTAAGATTCGTCAGCCGCGGGCTGAATGATACTTTAAAAATACACAAACAATGGCAAGATACACCGGACCCAAGTCCAAAATCGCCCGTAGATTCAGAGAACCAATTTTCGGTCCTGATAAGGCATTAGAAAGAAAAAATTATCCTCCGGGAATGCACGGTACCTCTAGAAAAAGAGGTAAGCAATCAGAATTTGCTGTGCAGCTGATGGAGAAGCAAAAGGTTAAACATACTTATGGCGTGTTAGAGCGTTATTTTGAAAACCTTTTTCACAAGGCTTCTTCTAAAGAAGGAATTACCGGTGAAAACCTTTTAAAGTTTCTGGAAGCTCGTTTAGATAATACGGTTTACCGTTTAGGAATTGCTACAACCCGTTCCGCTGCACGTCAGCTGGTTGGTCACAAGCACATTACTGTAAACGGTGAGATTGTAAATATAGCTTCTTATGCTTTACGTGCAGGTGATGTTATCGCCGTACGTGAGCGTTCACAAACTCTTGAAGCTATTACAAATTCAGTGGCGGTTAGAACTATAAACAAATTCAGTTGGTTAGATTGGGATGCAAATTCCTTAACTGGTAAATTCCTTAACTACCCAAGCCGCGATGAGATTCCTGAAAATATCAAGGAAAACCTTATCGTCGAATTGTACTCTAAATAAGATTTGAGATATTAGATATGAGATCAAGTCTCACATCTCGCATCTCACATCTTACACCTGCCTGTGGTAGGCAGGTCTCACATCCATAAACAATAAACAAATTAGATAAATGGCAATCTTAGCATTTCAGAAACCTGATAAAGTTATTATGCAGAAATCTACGGATTTCGACGGAACATTCGAATTCAGACCTTTAGAGCCTGGGTTTGGTATTACCATTGGTAATGCTTTACGAAGAATACTTTTATCTTCCCTGGAAGGGTTTGCAATAACTTCAGTGCGCTTTTCAGGTGTATCTCATGAATTCTCTACCATCAAAGGTGTTGTAGAAGACGTTACAGAGATCATCCTTAACTTAAAGCAGGTTCGTTTTAAAAAGACTGGCGAGTCTGGTGATAACGAAAAGATTTTTGTAATCATCAACGGACAGGATCAATTCAAAGCAGGCGACATAACTAAGTTTTCCAATAACTTTACAGTTCTGAATTCTGATATGGTTGTCTGTAATATGGAGTCTACCGTTACTTTGGAGATCGAATTAACAGTTAGCAAGGGAAGAGGTTATATAGCTGCAGAAGAAAACAAAAACGTGGATGCTGTACTGGGTGTTATCGCAATTGATTCCATCTATACTCCAATCAAGAATGTAAAATATACTATTGAGAACTTTCGTGTAGAGCAGAAAACTGACTACGAAAAATTAGTTCTTGATATTAGCACAGACGGTTCAATTCATCCGGAAGAAGCTTTGAAGGAAGCTGCCAAGATCCTGATCCATCACTTCATGTTATTCTCTGATGAGAATATTATGCTTGAATCTCAGGCTAAAGAAGAGACTAAAGAAGTTGACGAGGAGATTCTGCACATGCGTAAAATCCTTAAAATGGAACTGGTTGATCTTGATCTTTCTGTTCGTGCATTAAACTGCCTTAAAGCTGCAGATATCCGTTCATTAGCTGACCTTGTTTCTTATGATGTCGCTGATATGCTGAAATTCAGAAACTTTGGCAAAAAATCATTAACAGAAATCCAGGATTTGGTAAAATCTAAAGGTTTATCATTCGGTATGAATCTTTCGAAATTTAAATTAGACGAAGAATAATAATAAGCGAATCGCATAATTCCTCCCGTACGTACGGGAACGGTATGCACGTGCAAAACACAACAAAAAATGAGACACGGTAAAAAAATAAACCACTTAAGTCGTACCGACAGTCATCGCAGAGCGATGCTGGCGAATATGGCTTCTTCGCTTATCTTACACAAGCGCATTACAACAACATTAGCAAAGGCAAAAGCCCTGCGTGTGTATGTTGAACCTATTATCACAAAATCAAAAGACGATACTACCCACTCACGTCGTACAGTATTCAGTTACTTGCAAAATAAAGAAGTAGTTTCTATCCTGTTCCGTGATATAGCTGCAAAAGTAGCTAACCGTCCGGGAGGTTATACACGTATCCTTAAAATGGGAAACCGTTTAGGTGATAATGCATCAATGGCTCTGATAGAATTAGTTGATTACAACGAAATCTACAGCCTGGGAGAAGATTCTACTGAGAAGAAAACAACCCGCCGTCGTGGTTCAAAAAGTAAAAAAGTTGAAACACCAGCCTCCGCTAAAGCAACGGCTGGCGATGCCGATGTAAAGGAATCTGCTCCAAAAGCAGACGAAGAAAAAGTAAAGGCTGTTAAACCAGAAAAAGAAGCCGTTGCTGATGTCGAAACTCCGGAGGCACCGGTAGCTGAAACTGTTGAAACTTCTGTAGCTGAAGTAGAAACTGAAAAAGTTGCTGTTGCTGAAGAAACCCCGGCTACAGAAGAAACTACTCCTGATGAAGCACCTGCTGCTGATGAGTTACCGGAAGCTGATGATACTGAAAAGAAAAAGGCATAATTATTCCTTTTCCATACGATAATGAAAACCCGTTCTGAAAAGAGCGGGTTTTTTTCTTGGCCTGATAATGGCACTGAGGTCTGAGGTCACTTTATTACGTTCCGGTTATCTTAAAAACTACATAATACCCCCTTCAAATACTTATTATCTGTTACCTATTATCTATTTCCTATTCCCCATTTCCCGTTATGAGTAACTTTCTCCTCGCTTGGGGAAGAAATTACTCATGCCATTTTTAGTATTTGCCCCATAACTGCCTTTAATTAAATTCAAACACGTTTTAGTAAATGGACTATAAGTTGTCTGTATTTGATCATAGACATCAGGGAATTAAAACATAACACAAAAAATATACGCGCTAATCGCATTCCGCAGCTTACTGAGCTCAGCTTCATTTGCACAAACAACAAACCTGAATATCACATTTTTCATGTGATATCATTGTTTGTAATTTAACCGGAAGCCATTAGCGTGGAATTTGACATTGAAGTAAAATAAACATGTGGTATCACTGCATTAGCAACACACCATACTAGCGTAGTTACAGATAATATCTTAAATTCATTCTATGCATT
>JACMOW010000110.1 GCA_014377775.1 Pedobacter sp.
ATATATCCAAGATCAAGAAATTGGTTTGCACTATCAAATTCACAGAGGCATAGGCGTTCATCAAACCAAAGC
The DNA here is from genome assembly GCA_014377775.1 of Pedobacter sp. Lineage (GTDB taxonomy): Bacteria > Bacteroidota > Bacteroidia > Sphingobacteriales > Sphingobacteriaceae > Pedobacter. The sequence goes on from JACMOW010000110.1 coordinate 73, forward strand.
TAATGCGAAAGGTAAACCCTTAAAGGTGAGTATTTTTGTAGGTGGCCCTCCGTCTCATCCCCTGGCAGCCGTAATGCCTTTGCCAGAAGGACTATCAGAGTTAACTTTTGCAGGCGCCTTAGGCAACCGCCGATTTCGTTATTTTTATGATGATGAAGGCTTTTGTATTTCTGCAGATGCTGATTTTGTGATAACAGGAACGGTTTATCCGCAACAAAATAAACCAGAAGGTCCGTTTGGTGACCATTTAGGCTATTATAGTTTAACCCATCCCTTTCCATTAATGAAAGTACATAATGTATATCATAAAAAGGATGCATTATGGTCGTTTACGGTAGTGGGCAGACCGCCTCAAGAAGATACCAGCTTTGGGGCGTTGATCCACGACATTACTGGCGCTGCCATTCCGCAAGAAATACCAGGTTTAAAAGAAGTAAACGCAGTTGATGCAGCTGGTGTACATCCTTTATTATTTGCCATTGGAAGCGAACGCTACACACCTTTTTTGAAAGAACGAAAACCACAAGAAATTTTAACCATTGCCAATCATATTTTAGGGAAAAATCAGCTCAGTTTAGCCAAATATTTATTTATCGCCGCTAGAGAAGATAATGAAGATTTGCGCACTGGCGATATGAGCAACTTCCTTCAGCACATGCTGGAAAGAATAGATTTGAGCAAGGACTTACATTTTTATACCAACACAACAATCGATACGCTTGATTACTCAGGTGATGGATTAAATACAGGATCTAAATTGGTTTTTGCCGCTGCAGGAGATAAAAAAAGGGAATTGTGGAACGAATTTCCGAGTAAAATTACATTGCCCGATGGTTTTAGTTTAGCAAAAATTGCCCTCCCAGGAATACTAACGATCACCTGCATAGCGTTTAGCACTGCTGCTGAACGGACTAAGGAAATGCAGATCCTAACGGATGCTTTATCCGCTCAAGATTTAGCAGGCTTACCTTTAATTGTAGTGTGCAACGATTCGGAATTTACGGCAGCAACAATAAATAACTTCGTTTGGGTAACGTTTACACGAAGTAATCCTGCAGCAGATTTGTTCGGAGTTGATTCTTTCACCAAGAATAAGCACTGGGGCTGTAATGGGTCACTAGTTATTGATGCACGAAAAAAACCACACCATGCACCAGAGTTAATAAAGGATGAAGCTGTAGAAAAGAAAATTGATCGCTTTAATCTTACTTAATTTTTATCTCGTAATCCATTTTAGCCTGTATACCAGCGTTGGTAATCGCTTTTTGCATCTGTTTGTACAATAGATAATTTTCGCCCAACTCTTTTTTAGTATAGTAAATGCTAATATTTTCTTTGGCATTAGCCAATAAAGATTTTAAAGGGTCAATCTTTTCCGGATATTCTACTACTTTATAGTCGCTTAGTTTCGCCTTTTTAGCTGCGGCCACAATGGCATCATTAAAGCTACCCAAACGATCGGCCAATCCAATTTTAACAGCATCGGTACCAATCCAAACATGACCGCCACCAATACTATCGATCTGTGCTTTGGTTTTTTTTCTTCCATCAGCCACACGGCTGATAAAAATATCGTAAACATGATTCACACCATTCTGAATAATAAAGCGTTCGCCAGCAGTTAATGGTCTATTTACACTCATAATATCGGCATATTGACCAGTTTTAACGCCATCAAAGGTAATTCCCAATTTATTGTTGAGTAAGTTTTGGAAGTTTGGAATAATTCCGAATACGCCAATGGATCCAGTTATCGTATTTGGCTGTACAAAAATGCTATCGGCGCCACAGCCAATATAATATCCGCCAGATGCGGCTACATCGCCAAAAGAGGCAATTACTGGTTTTACTTTTTTACTTAACTCCATTTCTCTCCAAATTACTTCAGAAGCTAATGCGCTACCACCACCAGAATTTACACGTAAAACAATAGCTTTAATATTGTCATCTAATCTAGCTTTTCTAATGGCTCTAGAAATGCGCTCCGAACCAATTTGTTCATCCGATCCTTCACCACCAACAATATCGCCATTGGCATAAATTACAGCTATTTTATTTTTAGCCGTAAAGGTTGAATTTGCAGGTAAATTTGCAGCATAATCATTAATGCTGATAACATCAACGGTGCTCTTTTTATCTTTTTTTGTTAATGCCCTTAATTCATCAAGTATTTCGTCCTTATATTTGATACCATCAATTAATTTATAGTTTAAAGCATCTTGAGGTTGTTGAATTTTATAGGCATCCGCTAGGACGTGTAAATCGGCTATAGTTATATTTCTGCTCTTCGAAATGCCTTCTAAAAAAGTTCGATATAATCCGCCCACATAAGCTGTTACTTGCTGGCGGTTATAATCGCTCATCTTTGTGTTTGTAAAAGGCTCTACCGCACTTTTATAATTGCCTACTCTGATAATTTGTGCCTCAATTCCCAATTTATCCAGTGCTCCCTTAAAAAAGACAAGTTCTGAACTAAACCCTTTAAATTCTAGCCCACCTTGAGGATTTAAATATATTTTGTTAGCCGCTGATGCTAAATAATAAGCACCCTGTGAGTAAACCTCACTGTAGGCGATTACTGGTTTTTTACTGGTTTTAAAATCGAGTATCGCATTTCTTACCTCTAGCATAGTGGCCATGCCTGCATTTGGAGCACTTACACTAATGTAAACTCCTTTTATTTTATCGTCTGTTTTTGCCGCTTTTATTGCTTTAATAAGGTCGGTAAAACCGATTGTTTTTTCACCTCCGCCACCAATGATTGGAATCCCAGCTAAAGAATTTTCAGGTGTACGTTCTGTAATGGCTTGATCAAGGTTTAAGTACAGTATTGAATTGTTTTTAACCATCACTTTTTTCTCTTCGCCAACGCTTGAAATAATTCCTATGATGATCACAAAAAATAGAATAAACAATAAGACAGTAGAAATCACGATTCCAACAACGGTTGCAAAAACATATTTAAAAAATTCTCTCATGTGCGAATTAAAGTATTTATTTGTAAATATATAAAATTGAAGCCTCTTTACTATGCAATCAGACAAAAATACTGCGTATTTGTTACTCGGAAGCAATTTGGGTAATCGCGAAAAATTTATCACCGATGCCTTAAATTTATTGACGGAAAGGGTTGGTGAAATTTTACAAACTTCGGGTATCTACGAAACGGATGCTTGGGGAAAGACGGATCAGCCGGGTTTCTTAAACGTTGCTGTCAAGATTATAACTGTTCTCGATCCGCCTCAATTACTTGAAACGGTGTTAGAAATCGAAGCAAATTTAGGTAGGGTAAGACTTGAAAAATGGGGTCCACGTTTAATCGATATCGACATTATTCTTTATGGAAATGAGGTAATTAATCTTATAGATCAACTTCAAATCCCACATCCAGAAATGCAACATAGAAAATTTGTACTTGTACCTATGGCAGAGATTGCCGCAAATGTTATTCATCCTATTCTAGGGCAAAATATATCTGAATTATTAGGTATATTAGATGATAACTTGAACGTTTTGAAGAGATAACTTATTTTTTTCAACAATTTTTTTTAAGTTTGAATTAATGATCGATCAAAATAAAAATAATCAGCCATTAGATTTATCTTATCTCCGAGAAATGTCGGGTGATAGCAGTGATTTTATGATTGAAATGCTTGATGCCTTTCAAAAGCAAACGCCAATTTATATGGCTGATTTACAAAACGCCATTGCACAGGAAGATTGGAAAGCAACTTCAGAGTGTGCACATAAAATTAAGCCTACTTTTTATTATGTGGGTAGGGAAGATGCTAGAGATCATATGCAGATAATGGAGCGAAATGCGCGTGAATTGATCGATTTAAAAAATATTCCTGGAGATTTCGCAGCAGCTCAAGAATTTGTAGAAATACTATATCGGCAATTGGAAGAAGCAAAAGCTCAATTGTTAAGTTAGTAGCTAGTATCAAGTACTTAGTGCCATGATTGGGTGCATAAATGATAGCCCCCAATCTATTTACAATTTCCTATTTTCTTTCCGCCCCTAGCTCCTTGCCCCAAGTCCTAAAATGCAAAACAGATAACCCAATGTACAGCACCAAAACAAACGGCACCGCAGTAAATTTAAGGAAGGCAATCAGCAAAGCAGATAGGATTAAAAAAAGATACTTCATTTTATTCTTTTCCCAGGTTAAATCACTTAGTTTCATCGAAAAAATCTTAATTTCACTGACCAACAAAAAGCTGGTAACCACAACTAATCCTATTAATAAAATCGTACTGCTAATCACTTCTGGATAGTCTTTAGCAATAAATGGAAGCGAAACTATAAATAAAGTATTCATTGGTGTATTTAAACCAATAAAATCTTCAGTTTGTCTTTCGTCTATGTTAAACTTTGCCAAACGTAAGGCCGA
>JACMOW010000111.1 GCA_014377775.1 Pedobacter sp.
ACAAGTTGGACTCATATTGGACTCATCTGCTTTAAGGCATGAAGGAGTCTCGAGGCAGACATTATGCAAACACGAAGAAAATTCGGAAAAGAGTCGAAGTGAAACTGAAAATTTTGAATTTATTAATTCCCCTTAGCTGGAACATAAACAGCTTCTCGATCTACCACTTCCCACTTAAAGTTTAATTTTTTATCCTTAAACAAAATTGGATAATTTAGCAAGCTATCGATATAGGCATCTCGTTCTTTCACTAAAATACTGGCGGTATAGCTATTCGGTTCTTTACTTCTTAGGGTAATGAATCTCGAATCGGGATAGGTTCTGATGCTCTCAAATACCATGTCAAATTTATCAGCACCGTTAAGTATGTTTCTTAGCGAACTCACATTATCTAAATAGCTTTTATCTGGATTGGTATTTTCACTTAAAGGGATGTCTATAAACGCTAAACTTTTAAGCGCTGCTGCCGATACTGCGGTTCGTCCATCTTTTTTAAATACGGTATGGTTACGGAGGTAAATTCTTTCATCCCTAAAAACTACACCTACTTCATTGGCAAGTTCATTGCTTGTTTGGTATAAAATGAGGCTATCATTTCGAAAATAATATTTCTTCAAGCTGTTGCTTTCGGCTCCATTATAGGCGTGTTCTACAAATAGGGTAGTGCCATATCTTTCTACATAAAAGGATAAATCGCCCAGCATATAAACTAAGCTTTGACTTTTAGGAAGTAAGTGTAGGTTTTTATCGATAGAATCTTTAAAGTGGAGTACAGATTTTGAAGTTAAATCGGTGGTTTTAAACTCGTCGGTAAGGTTAGCTTGCGGATGCTTGGGTTTAGATTGATTACACCCTACAATCGTAGCAATTACAAGCCCTAAAAGTAAAAAAGTATACGTTTTCATCTACTTATCCTAAAAATCTTCATCATCTTTAGGATAAGGCTATTATCGTGCCAAGGCTGTTTTAATCGTTTACTTGACGTTAAAATAACTAATCTTACGGCAAAGCTGTTCATTGGTTCCGATACCTTCTAAGATAATCCAATATTGCCCCCGTTCATCTGAGATATAAAAATCGAACTCTGCCTTGCCATCTTCACTGGTAATGATATCTGGTTTCCAGAAAATGTTAAATAGTGGGGGATGATCAATATCCCAACAACTTCTCTACCATCTCTCCCAAACGCTTCTTCGCTAAAAAGTCGTCTTCCAACACCTTGCTCATCGGTATGGCCGTATCTAAGCTTGCGCAGCGCATTACAGGCGCATCTAGGTCGCTAAAGCAATGTTCGCCTATCCAAGCGGCTAATTCGGCGCCAAAACCACAGGTTAGTGTGTCTTCGTGTAAAATTAGTGCCCTTCCGCTTGCTTTTACCGCTGCGATAACCGTTTCCTTGTCCCAAGGTTGTAAACTAACCAAATCTACTAGCGTAGCCGATAACGCTGGGTTTTCTTTTAAATAATCTAATGCCCAATGTACCCCTAAACCATAGGTGATGATGCTAAGTTGGTTGCCATTTTTCAAAACATTGGCTTTCCCAATCTCAACCGTATAGTAGCCCTCTGGCACTGGGCCTGATAAGCTGCGGTATAGATATTTATGCTCAAAATACATCACCGGGTTCGGATCTTCAATAGCCGCGATGAGTAAACCTTTTGCATCATAAGGAAATGCTGGGTACACTACTTTTAAGCCTGGTGTTTTGGTAAACCAAGCTTCGTTACTTTGCGAGTGGAATGGCCCTGCACCAGTACCCGCGCCTGTTGGCATTCGTATCACTACATCGGCTTTCTCGCCCCAGCGGTAATGTGTTTTGGCTAAATTATTTACGATTTGATTAAATCCGCAGGTAGCGAAATCGGCAAATTGCATTTCCATTACGGCTTTATAGCCATTAATTGATAGGCCTAGGGCAGCGCCTACTATGGCCGATTCGCAAATAGGGGTGTTGCGTACCCTTGCCTTGCCAAACTGCGCTACAAAGCCATCGGTAATTTTAAAAGCACCCCCATATTCGGCAATGTCTTGCCCCATAATTACCAAATTATCAAACCGCTTCATGCCTTCGCGCAAACCATCACTTATCGCGTCTAAATATCGTTTTTCATTTTGCTCATCCGATGAGGGGGTAATTTTTTGCTCATATGGGTAGTACATATCGGCTACTTCAACGGCTTCGCTTGCTTCAGGTTCTGCTTCACTAAATGCCGTTTCTACTTCCCACTCTATTTCTTTCTTAAACTCCGTTTTAATGCTCGGAATAAGGTCGTCTGATAATATATTTTGCGCAATTAAATACGCTTCAAAATTTTTAAGCGGATCTTTAACTGCCCATTCATCTAGTAAGTGCTGTGGTACATATTTAATGCCCGATGCCTCTTCATGGCCACGCATTCTGAAGGTTAAACACTCTACCAAAACTGGTCTGGGATTAACCCGAATGTCTTTTGCTAGTTGATCTAGCGTATCATACACTTCGAGAATATTATTTCCATCAATTTGATGCCCTTCTATCCCATAACCAAGCGCTCGATCTACCAAATGTTTACATTTGAACTGTTCATTTATAGGGGTTGATAAGCCGTAACCATTGTTCTCAATTAAAAAAATCACTGGTAAATTCCAAACCGAAGCTACATTAATCGCTTCATGAAAATCGCCTTCACTGGTAGCGCCCTCGCCGGTAAAAACTAGGGTAGCTTTGGGTTTATTGGCTATTAAATCGGCCAAAGCTATTCCATCGGCCAATGCCATTTGCGGACCCAAATGCGAAATCATGCCAATAATTTTATAGTCTTGCGTGCCAAAATGGAAGGAGCGATCTCGGCCTTTGGTAAAACCCGATAATTTGCCTTGCCATTGCGCCATTAATTTTTTAAGTGGAATATTTCTGCTCGTAAACACGCCAAGGTTACGGTGCATCGGCAGGATATATTCGTCGCTCTGCATCGCCAAAGTACTGCCTACAGCAATGGCTTCTTGCCCTATACCTGAAAACCATTTCCCAATTCGACCCTGGCGTAAAAGAATCAGCATTTTTTCTTCTATCATCCGGGGATAAAGCAGTTTTTTATAGAGATCTAGTAAAAATTGATCGTCTTTATCTTTTCTGTCGAATTGCATATTTGACAATGATTAATAGGATTATTGGATTCTAGGATGTTTATTGTTCAGCACTCTTTTTCACTTCTTCCCATTGTTTAGCGAAAGATTTTGGAGCTATTTCGGGCATCGAGCGGTGTTTGCCCCAACTTTTCTTAAAGAATTTTTTAAGGAAGAAGTTTTTCATTTTTCCGCCAAAGAAATCCATTAAAGAACGTTTTTGCATTCCTTTTTTCCATAAGCTCCAGCCAATTCCCTCTAATTTTGTGTTTTCATGTCCGCTAGCCGCATCTCGGCGATTTAAAAGTAGCATTTTATGGATGTCTATTTTTACCGGACAAACTTCTGAGCACTTCCCGCATAGGCTCGATGCATAACTGAGGTGTTTAAATTCTTGCATACCCTTAAAATGAGGCGTGATGATAGAACCAATTGGCCCGCTATAAGTGGTATTGTAGGTATGCCCACCTATATTTTTATAAACCGGACAAGCATTTAAACAAGCGCCGCAACGGATGCAATAAAGCGCTTGGCGTTGATCTTTTTGTGCTAAAAGGTTGGTGCGTCCGTTATCTAAAAGTATGACATACATTTCTTCTGGTCCGTCGGTTTCATTGGCTTGGCGCGGACCGCTTAAAATGGTATTGTAAACGGTTAAGTTTTGCCCTGTACCGTGGCTTGATAATAGTGGCCAAAACAAATCGAGATCGGCAATGGATGGAATAATTTTTTCGATCCCAACAATGGCGATATGAACTTTTGGGAAAGTAGTACATAAACGTGCGTTTCCTTCATTTTCGGTTAAAGCAATACTACCTGTGTCTGCAATTAAAAAATTTCCACCCGAAATACCAATATCGGCATCGAGGTATTTTTGGCGAAGTAATTCTCTTGCTTTTTGGGTTAATTGTTGCGGAGTAGCATCAACGGGGGTACCGAATTTTTCATGAAACAAAGCTGCAATTTCCTCCTTGCTTAGGTGCATGGCGGGCGTTACAATGTGATAGGGTTTTTGATCTAAGAGTTGCACGATATACTCTCCTAAATCACTCTCTAAAGATTCAATATCGTTTTTTTCGAGAAACTCATTGAGATGGATTTCTTCGGTAGTCATTGACTTTGATTTAATTACCGTTTTGCCGTTTCTTTTTTGGATAATGTTTAGAATTTCGCGTTGTGCTTCTTCTACGTCATTTGCCCAAATTACTTTGCCTCCTCTTTTTATAAAATTTGCTTCAAACTCAGGTAAAAACTTATCTAAATTCTCCATTACACGCCACTTTATAACGTGCGCTTTTTTCTTTGAAGCTTCTAAATTTTCGAATTTTGATAAACCTCTTTCAACTGCAGCATTATATTTTCCAATGTTATTGTTAATGGTTTTACGATGCGGCATGTCAAAAGCTTTCCCATCCGCTTTTACCAAGAATTCTTCTGCAATAGTAGTCATGTTCAAATATACAAGCGAAAAGGTGAAAGACCAAAGACTAAATCGAAGAATTGTAGAGCGGTTTGGGATGCATAGCAGTTGTGGTTTGCAAAAAATCCCGATAACGATTATGCTATCGGGATTTTTAGTTATGCGCCCAATCTTGATACCTGATACTGAAATCTAAATGCTATTTCGCTTTAGGTGTACCGTCATCATTTTTGTTTACTATAGGGCGATTTGCACCATTAGCCAATTCCCAAGCGGTAAAATATACTAATTGTGCTCTTTTTGCTAACATTGGGAAGTCAATTTTGCTTACTTCATCTCCTGGTTGGTGATAATCTTTATGTACACCATTAAAATAGAAAATTACAGGAATACCGAATTTAGCGAAGTTATAATGATCAGAACGATAGTAAAAACGGTTAGGATCTGTACGATTATTGTATTTTTCGTCAAGTGTGATGTTCACATAGTCTGCATTTGCCTTTTTGCCGATACGATCTAAATCGTCGCTAAGCATATTAGAGCCGATAATATATACGAAATCGTTATTACCCGGACGATCGTCGTCACCACGGCCAATCATATCAATATTTAGGTCGGTAATGGTATTAGCCATAGGGAAAACGGGGTGCTCGGCGTACCATTCAGAACCTAATAATCCTTTTTCTTCACCAACAACGGTAATAAATAAAACACTTCTTTTCGGGCCTTTACCTGCCTTTTTTGCTTTCATAAATGCTTCGGCTAATAAAAGTACACCCGTTGTACCCGAGCCATCGTCATCGGCACCATTATTAACTTTATCAATAGCATTGGGGCTATTTACTAATCCAATGTGATCATAGTGACTGGATATTACCAATACTTCATTTTTTAATTTGGGATCTGAACCTTCTAAAAAACCAAGTACATTTTCGGCTCTTACGTCGGTTTCTTTGCTTGCCGCTGCAAACGAAATTGGCATAGCAATCGAAACTGTTACAGGTTTCATGTTTTCAGTAATTCTCTTCTTTACCTCGTCAATGTTTGTATTTGCGGCAGCTAAAATTTGGTTTGCCACGTTAGTGCCAATTACAATTGTTGGTAAAACACTTGCGTCGGCCATGTTTTTCATTCGCTCATCCGTTTTCAGGTAAGGATTTCCATTCTCAAGGAAAGCT
>JACMOW010000112.1 GCA_014377775.1 Pedobacter sp.
AAATAAGTATTATTTGGTTTTCTTACGCCCCTAACCTATCCTCTACAAAACCAAAAGGCAATAAACTTTTAATACTTTTCACTTTTAAGATCTTTCCATCAATACAATAGAATAAAACTTCTATCGGTGAATTTTGTCTTTTCTCGGCTTCAATCATTACTTGTAAACAAGCTCCGCAAGAAGTAATTGGATTTAAAATCTTAAAATTATCAGTTTGCGCAGTAATTGCTATTGTTTTGACAACTGCATTTGGATAGTTAGAACCTATCGTAAATAAAGCTACGCGTTCTGCACACAGGCCAGATGGATACGCAACATTTTCTTGATTGCTCCCTAGAACAATTCGATCATCATCTAGTATAATAGCAGTACCTACCTTAAATTTCGAGTAGGGCGAGTGCGAATTCTCTAAAGCATCCTTAGCTTTTTCACATAATAGTTTATCTGTTTTTGAAAGCTCTTCTATACGATCAAAAGTTTCATAACTGATCGTAAAATTTTGTGTGTCCATAAATTAAATTTACAGAATATAAACGCAAATTCAAGAAATTAAGTTTTTTCGCCATTGATGAGAACTTTTTTATTCGTTATTTGTTTAAAATTAGCTACTTATGGCACAGTATTGGTAATAATGATTTTGTCATCTCAAATTTATCTCGCTTGAATAAGAATTTACGTAAAGGACTTAAAATTATCTTATGGACTATAACCGGTATTATAACACTGGTGATACTCCTGGCACTTTCTTTAAATATTCCTGCTGTACAGAATTTTGTAAAGAATAAAGCCATCACCTACTTGAAAAACAAGACTAAAACGGAAGTTAGGCTTGAAAGTATAAATATCGCTTTACCAAAAGATGTTGTTCTTCACAAATTCTATATCGAAGATCGAAAAGGGGATACTTTATTATATGCCGAAAAATTGCAAGTTGATATTAGCTTATTTAAACTTTTAAAAAATACAGTTGAAATTAACAATATTGAACTAAAAAATATACGCGCAAACATAAAACGAATTAATCCTGATACTGCATTTAATTTTTCATTTTTGGTGGATGCATTTATGACCGAGGAGAAGAAAGACCCTAAAGCAAACACTGCAGCACCACTAAAATTTAGAATTGATAAAGTTTTATTTACAGATATCGGCATTATATATCATGATGACATCGCAGGAAACGATGTGAAATTCTACCTAGGTGAATTTAAAACCAGAATTAAAGACTTTGATTTAGCTAAACAGCATTATATCGTAAATGGATTAAGCTTAAAAAACGCTTCCCTAAACTATTTACAACAAAAACCCTTAACTCAACTTGTCCAGCATCTAACGAATAGCGTAGATAGCAGCAAAATAGCAAAAGGAAAATTACCATACATCGAAGTAAGAGATTTTACTTTTAATAATGTTAAAATTAATTACGATGATAAATTATCCGCCACCAATGCTTTTGTTGATTTAAATGATTTAGGTTTAGTTAATTTGAAAGTAGATCTAACAAATGCCAAATATAGTGCTGATGAAGCGAAACTAAATAAATCGAAGATAGTATTTGCCTATAAACCTTTACCTAGCAACGACTTAAATAAAGTGCAGGACACCGTTTTGGTAGAAAAATCGCCGGTAGCACTCTTACTAAAGAAAGTAGACTTTAATAACAATAGTTTACAATTTGATATTTTAGGCACAAAACTGGTAAAAGGTGTAGACTTTAATCATCTTAACATCAGTGGTTTAAATTTAGGTGCTAAAGATTTGAATTTCAATAATGGCGGAATTACCGTTAAAGTAAATAATGCTTCGTTAAAAGATAAAAGTGGCTTTACTTTAAACGAATTAAAAGGAGATGCTGCCTATACCGATAAGCAAATTAAGTTGTCTGATTTCATTTTAAAAACGCCCAACACCAGTATAAATAACGCAACCGAGTTGAACTTTACTTCATTAGCCGATTTAACTAAGCATCCTGAAAAAGTTCGAATCAGTTTGAATTTTAAAAATACAACGATTGGATTAAAAGACGCCAGTTTCTTTAGTGATGCTATCCCTTCAAATTATAAAAACGAAAAAATCAAAATCAATGCCAATATTAATGGTTATTTAAACAATTTAAATATTGCTCAATTACAGCTTTTTGGATTAAAGAATACTCAAATTGATGTGAGTGGCAAAGCCTTAGGTTTACCTAATGTTAACAAAACCTATTTAGATTTAAAGATTAAAAAATTCGTTATTACTAAACGTGATCTATTGGTAGTTATCCCAAAAAAATCTTTACCGCCAAGCATTGAGTTGCCCAATATAGTTAATGCCAAAGGCAATTTCAAAGGTTCAATTCGTAATTTCAGCACCAATTTAGCGATCCAAACCGATATGGGCGGGGCTATGATTGTGGCAAATTTAAATGGTTCAAAAGGTAAAGAGAAGTATAAAGCCAACGTTAGCTTAAATAATTTCAATATTGGCAAACTTTTAAAACAGCAAGCAAAATTAGGACGAGTATCTGCAAAAGCAGAAGTAATAGGTACAGGTTTAGATCCAAAGAAAATCAATGCAAAATTCAATGCAAAAATTCTAAGTGCTACTTACAACAAATACAATTACAAGAATTTAAGTTTGAGTGGCACATATGCCAAACAACTAATCAATGTTAAAAGTAATATGCTCGATAGCAATGCTAACTTTAACTTAAATGCTCAGATAAATTTAACAAGAAAATATCCAGCGGTAAAAGGAAATATAGACCTTAAGCAAATTAACCTTCAAAAACTTAATTTTAGCGAAACACCATTGGTTATTGCGGGCAATATAAAAGCTGATATTGCAACTGCTGATATAGATTATTTGAATGGGGCTATTTTTGCAACGGCATTAGAAGTGATTAAGGATGGTAAGAGGTTTAACGTAGATACGGTTCAAATTAGTGCCCAATCAACCGCTACTGAAAATAAACTGAGTATAAAGTCTGAATTGCTAAGCGCTAAAATTGATGGTAAATACCAATTAAGTAAAATTGGAAATGCCATCATCAATCAACTTAACAAATACTATCAATTTGGTGAAGTTATACCCATTCCAGACCAGCGAATGAGGTTTACGCTGAACATTTATAATCCTAAATTTTTAAAAGATTTAGTCCCACAACTCACAACTTTTGCGCCATCAAGCATAAACGGCTTATTAGATACAAAAAAGGATAGCTTGATCCTTAATGCTAACTTTCCAAAAATAATTTATGGGGATTTTAAGGTTGACAGTACACGACTAACGATCAACAACAGTAACCAGAAATTAAATTACAATCTTAGCATTAAAGCCATTCAAAGCGCATCTATTTCCCTCTTCAACTCACAATTAAATGGTGCTGCAGTAAATAATCAATTGGATCTAAATGTATTTTTGCGCGATCGCCAACGCAAAGACAAATATGTTATTGGTGGGATTTTTAAATCGCTAAATCAAGATTTTAGCTTTAGCATCGACCCAAATAAATTGCTACTCGACTATGAAAAATGGAGTGTTTCTCCTCAAAATTTTATCCAATTTGGAAAGTCCGGTATTTTGGCAAATCAGTTCAATTTAAGCAAAGGCGGACAACTATTAAGCATTAACAGCATCAGTAATACGCCAAATTCTCCCTTAAATGTAGAATTTAAAAACTTTGAGATAGAAACCCTAACTAAATTTGCCGAAACAGACACCACATTAGTTGGAGGTATAATTAACGGAATGGTAGCAGTAAAAGATGTAGTTACAAATCCGAAATTTGAAGCCAATTTAAACATCAGCAAGCTGAGATATTTAAAGGATGAATTTGGAGATTTAAGTTTAATGGTAAATAACAATACCGAAAATGCATTTCAGGTTAACGCCCAGTTAAAAGGTATTCATGAATTAAGAGTCAATGGATATTATTATACTGCGCCACAAAGTGCACTCAACTTAGTGCTAAACATCGATAAGGTAGATTTGAAAGAAATTGAAAGTGTGAGTTTTGGTCAGATTAGACAAGGAAAAGGAACAGTTAGTGGTGAACTTTCTATTAAAGGAGAACTGACTGCCCCAAAAATTTTAGGTGATATTAAGTTTAATGACGCAGCATTTAATGTGGCCTATATTAACTCTTATTTTACGGTGCCAACCCAAGAAATCAACTTTATTGATGAAGGGATTAGATTTAATGATTTTACTTTAGTCGACTCTTTGGGTAAAAAGGCAATTGTAGATGGTATGATTTATACTAAAGACTTTAAAGAAGTACGATTTGGATTAGACATTCAAACAGACAATTTTAGAGCCATCAACTCCACTGCTGTTGATAATGATATGATTTATGGAACAGTGTATTTAACCAGTACAACTAGGGTAAGAGGCGATTTAAATCGACCTGATGTTAACATGAACATAAGAATAAATAAAGGAACTAAATTCTTTTACTCTTTACCAATTAACGATCCCTCAGTGATTGATCAAGAAGGAATTGTTCAATTTATAGACATGAAGGCCCTCCCACAAGCATTGAATGCAGATAGCCTGAGTAAAGCTCCGCTAAAAGGATTTAATTTAGTAGCCGACATCACAATTGATCCAGAAGCAGAGTTAAACATAGTGGTAGACCCCGCCAATGGTGATGCTTTAAAAGTAAAAGGAAATGCAAACTTAAATGCAAGTGTAGATCCAAGTGGAAAAATAACCTTAACGGGACGATATGAAGTAATTGATGGTGCCTATAACCTATCTGTTGGCCCATTAGGCAAAAAAGAATTTAGGTTGGTAAAGGGCAGTACAATTATTTGGACTGGTGAGCCAACCGCTGCAACCGTAAATTTATCCGCCTTATACGAAGTTAATGCCGCCCCAATAGATTTGATCAATGAACCAGGAAATGTACTAGCTAAAACAAAATTACCATTTCAGGTTTATTTGTATATGAAAGATGAATTATTAAAGCCTACCATTTCATTTAAAATAGATTTACCCGAAAATGAGCGAGGTGCCTTAGAAGGTACGGTTTATACGCAATTGCAAAAGGTTAACCGAGATGAAAGCGAATTGAATAAGCAAGTTTTTGCTTTGTTGGCCTTAAACCGATTTATTGCCAATAATCCATTCCAAAGTTTAGCCGGTGGCGGTGGAGGCGTTTCTACTTTAGCGAGATCGAGCGTGAGTAAATTATTAACAGAACAATTAAACAATTTGGCTTCCGATTTAATTCAGGGTGTAGATTTAAATTTTGGTGTAAACTCATCAGAAGATTATTCGTCGGGTGCACTAGAACAAAAAACAGATCTTGAAGTAGGTTTATCTAAAAAATTATTGAATGATCGATTAATCGTAACAGTAGGTAGTTCATTTGGCTTAGAGGGACCAAAAACGCCAGGACAAAATTCTACAAACATTGCAGGCAATGTTAATGTAGAGTATTTACTCTCTGCCGATGGGCGATATCGATTAAGAGCCTATCGGCGAAATCAAAATGAAGGGGTAATTGAAGGTCAGATTATTGAAACTGGGCTTGGATTTACCTTGGTGGTGGATTATAATAAGTTTAAAGAAATATTCCAAAAAAGAAAAAATAGGAACAGCACAAACGTAAAACAAAGACCAAAGAATGAAAAAGCGAACTAAAATTTACTTTCTTTTATTGGCTTGTTCGATTTTAGTAAGCTGTAGCACAACTAGGAAATTAAAGCCTGGCCAAATTTTGTATACAGGTGCCAGTGTAAAAATTAATCCCGATTCTTCTGGCAGGATCGATGATGAAAAAGTGATTAGGAATACGTTGGAAAACAAAACAAGACCACGTCCAAATAAATCATTTCTTGGCATAAAATGGAAGCTACAGCTCTATAATTTAGCACCTGATACCGTAAAACGTAAAGGAATTGGCAATTGGTTAAAAAATAAAATAGGCGAGCCTCCAGTGCTATTAAGTGAACTTAAACTAAAATACAATAACGACGTGTTAAAAAGTTATTTGATTAGTCAGGGGTACCTTCAAGCTGAAGTTAGTGGAGATACCATTGTTAAAAACAAAAAAGGAAGTGCAATTTATTCAGCATACACCGGAATAAGGTATAAGATGAACAGCGTTAGCTTCCCAAAAGATACAGGTACACTTACCAATAACATTAATGCTAACAAAGATAACACGTTGGTAAAAGTTGGTAATTTTTATGATTTAGATATCTATAAAAATGAGCGAATTAGGATTGACAATGATTTAAAAGAAAAGGGGTACTTTTATTTTAGTCCAGATCATTTGATTGTACAGGTAGACAGCACCATTGGCAAAAATTTGGTAGATGTTCGTATTAAAGTGAAGGATCTTGCTCCTGATGCTGCTCTAAAACCCTTCAATATCAGAAACATTAACATATACCCTAGTTATAACTTACGCCGAGACAGCGTATTGAGAAGCTTAAAGCCAATTCAATATCACGATTTTAACATATACGATAATCGAAATACGTTTAAACCAAAAGTTTTCGATCGATTGGTATTCTTTAAAAAAGGAGAAAACTACAACCGAAAAGATCATAATCAATCTTTAAACCGAATGGTTAACTTAGGTGCTTTTCAGGATGTAAGAGCTGAATTCTTACCTTTAGATAGCTTTAGAAATAATGAATTGGATCTCAACATTTACCTTACTCCACTAAAGAAAAACGCATTGTCCTTTTCGGTAACTGGAACAAACAAATCGAACAATTTTGTTGGTTCTGAAGTTAAAATTACACATACCACTAGAAATTTATTTAGAGGAGCCGAAATCTTAGACGTAAGTGCAAGTGGAGGGTTCGAAACCCAATA
>JACMOW010000113.1 GCA_014377775.1 Pedobacter sp.
GAAGATTTAGAAAATCAAGAGAACGACAAAATTATTTCAATAAACATAGATGAGCAGATGAAATCTGCTTATATCGATTATTCGATGTCGGTAATCGTAAGTAGGGCTTTACCTGATGTACGCGATGGTCTGAAACCCGTACATCGCCGTGTATTGTACGGAATGTTGGATCTGGGTTTAGGTGCTGGAAAACCGCATAAAAAATCTGCTCGTATTGTAGGAGAGGTGCTTGGTAAGTATCACCCCCATGGCGATTCATCGGTTTATATGACGATGGTGCGCATGGCGCAAGAGTGGAGCTTACGTTATTTAATGGTTGACGGACAGGGTAACTATGGCTCTATTGATGGGGATTCGCCGGCAGCAATGCGTTATACGGAGGCACGTTTTCAGAAAATAGCTGAAGATATGCTAGCCGATATCAATAAAGATACAGTAGATTTTCAGTTAAACTTCGATGATACATTACAGGAGCCAACGGTTCTTCCAGCTAAAGTTCCAAATCTATTAATTAATGGTTCATCTGGTATTGCTGTAGGTATGGCAACCAACATGGCGCCTCACAATATTACTGAAACAATTAATGCGGTAATTGCCTATATCGAAAACAATGAAATTACTATTCCCGAATTAATGAAATATGTAAAAGGTCCTGATTTTCCAACGGGCGCAATTATATATGGTTATGCAGGTGTGCAAGATGCATTTGAAACGGGTAGAGGTCGCATCGTAATGCGTGCCAAAGCTGAAATTGAAACGGTTAAAGATAGGGAAACCATTATAGTTACCGAAATACCATACCAAGTTAATAAAGCCATGATGATTGAGCGTACTGCTGAATTGGTTGGCGAGAAAAAACTAGAAGGAATTTCAAATATTAAAGACGAATCAAATAAAGATGGAATTCGTATTGTTTATGAAATTAAGCGAGATGCGAATGCAAATATTGTATTAAATAATCTATTTAAACAAACCGCGCTACAAACTTCTTTTAGTGTTAACAATATTGCTTTGGTGCATGGTCGCCCGCAAATGTTAAACTTGAAAGATTTAATTCGCCATTTTGTTGATCATAGGCATGATGTAGTTGTTCGTAGAACAAAGTTTGAACTGCTAGAAGCCGAAAAACGTGCACATATTTTAGAAGGTTTATTAATTGCCTTGGATCACATTGAAGAGGTGATCAGATTAATTCGTGCATCGAATACACCAGAAGAGGCGAGGGTAGGTTTAATGGAGTCATTTGGTTTAAGTGATATCCAAGCGAGAGCCATTTTAGATATGACCTTACGTAGGTTAACTGGTTTGGAGCGCGACAAAATTAAGGATGAATATGCGGAGTTGATGAAAACCATCGAGTATTTAAAATCTATTTTAGCAGATGAAACTTTGCGTATGCAAATTATCAAGGATGAATTGGCCGAAATGATTGAAAAATATGGTGATGAACGTAGAACCACTATAGTTCATTCGGCAGAAGATATGAGCATGGAAGATTTTATCGAGGATGAAGAAGTAGTAATTACCATCTCGCATGAGGGTTATATAAAACGTACTCCAGCTTCAGAATATCGTACTCAAGGACGAGGAGGAAAAGGATCTAAGGGGAGTGATTCGAGAAATGAAGATTTCATAGAACACTTGTTAATTGCTTCAAATCATAATTACATGTTATTCTTTACCGAAGCAGGTCGCTGTTTCTGGTTAAGGGTTTACGAAATACCAGAGGGAAGTAGATTAAGTAAAGGAAGAGCATTACAGAATATCATCAATATACCGAAGGAAGAGAAAGTTAAGGCGTATATTAAGGTTAAAAATCTTAAAGATCAGGATTATCTTGAGAACAACTTCATCATTATGTGTACTAAAAAAGGTACCATTAAAAAGACTTCTTTAGCCGCCTATTCTCGTCCAAGAGTGAATGGTATTAATGCGATAAATATTAACGAAGGTGACCAATTATTAGAAGCAAGTTTAACTACTGGCACCAGCGAAATTGTAATGGCCCTGCGTTCTGGTAGAGCAATTCGATTTAACGAAAGTACGGTTAGACCAATGGGTAGAACAGCTACAGGAGTGAGAGGAGTTACTTTAGCGCATGATAAAGACGAAGTGGTAGGTATGATTGCGATTGATGACCCATCGGCTACGGTGTTGGTAGTTTCAGAGAAAGGATATGGTAAACGTACCGATATAGACGATTATCGCGTTACCAACAGGGGTGGAAAGGGTGTGAAAACAATTAATGTAACTGATAAAACTGGCGCATTAGTTGCTATTAAAAATGTAACCGATGCGGATGATTTAATGATTATCAATAAATCGGGTATCGTAATAAGAATTGTAGTTAGTGAATTAAGGGTAATGGGAAGAGCTACACAAGGTGTTCGACTAATTACACTAAAAGGTAACGACGAAATTGCATCGGTTGCTAAAATTGAGCATGAAGACGAAGAATTGGAAGATGAAGAGGTTATTGAAAATAAAGAAGAAGGTACAGTTGATGAGCCTAAAACAGATATTAATCCTGATATTCAAGAAAAAACTGAAGAGAATTAGATAGCTTCATAACCATTAAAAATCAAATTTTAAAAAAAATGAAAAAAGTATTTTTTATTATATTATTTGTAGGAGCAGCCTCCTATGCTAATGCACAAAAAACAGAAGTAGCAGAAGCAAAAAAGATTTGGGGTATTTTTGAACTTACCATGAGTGTTGATCCTGCGAAAAAGAGTAATGCTCCGGCTGCTGCTTCACCAGGTGGTACATTCATTCAAAAACAAATTTTGAGATTAACTGATGGTCTTTCCCATATCGATAAAGCTATTGTTCATGATAAAACAAAGGATTTGCCTGAAACTTGGGTATATAAAGCATTATTTCATTCCACAATAAGTGCCGTAGATACGCTCAATATTGCCAATTCTAAAAAGAATCAAAAAATGGCAGAAGAAGCTATTGCTAAAGCGAAATCTTTGGATTTAAAAAATGAGTTTAAAGATCCTATTGCACAAGCAGAAGGAAATATAGACGTTGCGTTATCATCAAGAGGTATAATGGCCTATAATAAAAAAGATTATGCAATTGCGTACGAAAATTTTATTTTGTTAGCCGAAAAAAAACAAACTGATCCATCTTGGTTTTTAAATGCTGCGGTAGCTGCAAATCTGATGAGTAATTATCCTGAAGCCATTAAAAATTTTAAAAAGGTAATTAGCTTTAATACTCCAGATGCACAAAGTCTTTATTTTCAGGTTATTGGAATTACGTTAGATAAATTAAAGGATACTACTTCAGCAATGACGTTGTTAGATGAAGCAATTGCTAAATATCCCGACGATAATGGATTAATTGGTACACAGACTGATATTTACATTATTCGAGGTGACATTGCTAAATCTCAAGCTTCATTAGCTAAACTTATCGCAAAAGATCCAAATAAGGCGGTATATCAATATTTAATGGGCGAAACTTATTATAAACAAGCTTTGTTAATGCAAGAAGAAAGAAAGAAAATTGATTTGAAAAAAGTTAAGGAATTTGATGCAATTTCAGCAAAAATGCTGGCGTTAATTGATAAATCATTGCCCTTTTATCAAAAATCACATGAATTGGACCCTAAATTTGTTTCAACTCTAGAAACTTTAAAGCAAATTTATGGTTTCAAAAACGACACTGCAAACTTTAACGATATCAAGAAAAAATTGGACGCTATTCCTCAAAATTAAAATTTCACTAGTGTGAGCATTTAGAGGGATAATTAAATTTATTCCTCTTTTTTTATTAAATAATAGATAGCCATAATGTACAAATTTTTTTATTTACTATTTTTCGTTTTTGCATGCTTAACTACAGTAAATGCACAAAAGACGCAAGTTTTATTAGCTCAAAATAGCGTGGGTAAGTTACAAGCGAGTATTGCCAAAAATGAAGATGTAAAAAAACAGCTTGTAATTATAGGAGAGGGTATTAAGGCTATAGAATTTGCTCAAAAAGATAAAAAAACTAAAAATTGGCCAGAAACATGGGCAATTAAATCCTACCTCAGTTCATATTTGGCAATTATTGATGTAAATGAATTAAATAGTTATAAATATTACGATTTAGCTGTTCGATCTTTGGACACGGCTAAGATTTTAGATAAATTTCAAGCAAATTCAGAACTTATTAAGGCTTCGGATTATAATATCAATGTTAAAAAATTAACGGATGGAAATAAAGCATACCATCAGAACGATTTTTTAACGGCCTATAATATCTTAAAAGACGTTAGTAACTATTTTCCAAAAGATACCACAATAGCAGTAAATGTTGCACTTTGTGCCCAGAAAATTCAAGCCAACGAACAAGCTTTAAAGTATTTTTTACGTGCAAAAGAAAGTGGTATAATTAATCCAATTGTTCACCAAACTATTGCTAACCTATACACTTCATTATTTGAAAATGATTTGGCTATTAAATCGCTAGAAGATGGATTAAAGCTTAATCCTCTTCATCCAATTTTAACTAACGATTATATTAATTCTTTATTAGATAATGAGAAGTACGACAAGGCAATAAAAGCGATTGAAGGATCATTAGGGTTGGAAAAAAGGAATAACCGCGTAATTTATTATCTATTTGGCTATTTACAACAGTATCAGCTAAAGAATTATGCAGTAGCCGAAGATTCTTACCAAAGAGCTTTAACCTTAGATCAGAATTATTTTGATGCTTTATATCAATTGGCTCTAGTATATATTAATAATGCGAATGAAGCCTTAAAGCAAAATAATAAGCAAAAATATGCGAATTTTTCAAGTAGAGCGGAGTTTACATTGCTTCGTGCACATGAGATAAATATTAATGATCTTAATACTGTTCAACTCTTAATCGAAATCTATACCCGCAAGAGTAGGTTGGATAAGGTTCAGGAACTTAAAAGAAAACTCAACGAATTTTAATTATTGAAACTTCCTCAAGGAAATATATATTAGGAGTAATAAAAATATTAACTTAACATAATATTAATTATATGACAAATAATCGTTTAATAAAAATTAATTAAATAAATTAGCTTTGTTACTTATGACAAACAAAAGAAAATCAGGTGTCGTTTTTATTTTTATTACGATTTTGATCGATTGTATAGGTTTTGGTATCATTATTCCAATAATGCCTAATCTAATTAGGAATTTAACTGGGGGCGATTTAAGTGAGGCTTCTCGTTATGGTGGCTTATTATTAGTGGCATATTCTGTGATGCAATTTATCTCTTCACCAGTTTTAGGCTCTTTGAGCGATAAGTTTGGTCGCCGCCCTATATTGTTAATTTCTTTGTTTGGTTTAGGTGTTGATTATATATTCCTAGCTTTTGCACCCACAATAATTTGGCTTTTTGCTGGACGAATTTTCGCTGGAATTTGTGGCGCAAGCATCACTACTGCTTCGGCCTACATGGCTGATGTGAGTGAACCTGAAAAGCGTGCACAAAATTTTGGTCTTATTGGCGCAGCATTTGGCCTAGGATTCATCATTGGACCAGTTATTGGTGGCGTATTTGCACAATACGGTGTTCGCATTCCTTTTATGATTGCCGCAGGATTATCTTTAATAAACTGGCTGTATGGCTACTTTATCTTACCCGAATCTTTAAAATTAGAAAACCGACGGAATTTTGATTGGAAACGTGCAAATCCAGTCGGTGCTCTAAAACAAATTAGAAAATACCCAGCATTATTAGGTTTACTTGGCTCTTTACTCATTTTATATATAGCCGCTCAGGCTACACAATCCATTTGGTCTTACTATACCATTGAAAAATTTAATTGGAATACTGCCTGGGTAGGTTATTCCTTGGGTTTTGTAGGCATTACAGTTGCCATTGTTCAAGGTGGATTAATTCGAATCATCATCCCTAAAATTGGGAATAAAAGATCTATCCAAGTAGGATTAATTTTGTATGTATTTGGTTTTATTGCATTCTCATTCGCTAGCGAAGGTTGGATGATGTTCGCTTTTATTGTTCCTTATGCCCTAGCTGGAATTACTGGTCCAGCGATACAAGGCATAATTTCAAAGCAAATTCCAGCCAATGAGCAAGGTGAAATTCAAGGTGTTATGACAGGATTAATGAGCTTAGCGAGTATTTTTGGCCCGTTATTAATGACTAACTTATTTTTCTATTTTACGGATAAAAATGCAACAGTTTATTTTCCAGGTGCTCCTTTTATGATGGCTGCAGTTTTAACCTCTATTGCGATTATAATTTGCAATCGTTCATTAAGGAAGTATCATTCTTAAGAGGTAGTTAGTATATAATACTTAGTACCCTGATTAGATTTTTATTGTGTAATGTCTAAGACTTCTGATCTAACTATTATTTACTAAGTACTATATACTCACAAAAGCTCTGTCGCCAGATTGGCAAGTTCACTCCTCTCCCCTTTCTGAAGGGTGATGTGCGCATATAGTGGATGATGCTTTGCATTTTCGATTAAATAAGATAATCCGTTACTTTCTGAATCAAGATAAGGTGTATCAATCTGATAGATATCTCCGGTAAACACAATTTTTGTATGCTCTCCTGCTCTCGAAATAATGGTTTTTATCTCATGAGGAGTTAAATTCTGTGCCTCATCTACAATGAAAAATATTTTGGTTATGGTACGACCTCTGATGAATGCAAGTGGTGCAATTGCTATTTTTTCAGTTCTGATGAGTTCATCAATTTTAAATAGCATTTTTTCATCATGAGAGAACTGTTCTTTGATGAATTTTAAGTTATCCCAAATTGGTGCCATGTAAGGATCTACTTTAGCTTTTACATCACCTGGTAGATAGCCAATATCTTTATTACTAAGAGGAACGATTGGTCTTGTGATGTAAATCTGCCTAAAATTTTTACGTTGTTCTAGTGCACTTGCTAATGCCAATAAAGTTTTACCTGTACCTGCGTTTCCTTGTATGGTTACTAATTTTATATCAGGGTTCAATAATGCATCGATTGCGAACGATTGTTCTGCATTTCTTGGCTCAATATTAAACACAGATTCTTGGTTTATTTTTCTTAGCCGTTTGGTGGTCACATCAAAAAAAGCAATCGAGTTCTTTTTCTTGTGTTTTAGTTTATAGAAGTGATTTCGATCGGTATAATTTAAATTTATTCCATTTGTTTCGATTGATCCCTCCTTTCTTAACTCGTCTATAAGCTCAGAATTACACGAAAAATCTGTTTTTCCAGTATATAATTCATCAACATTTTTTATTTTTCCAGTTTCGTAATCTTCAGCATAGAGATTTAATGATTTCGCCTTTAAACGTAAACAAATGTCTTTAGAAACTAATATCACTTTGCTCGCAGGATATTCTTCTTTTAATACCAATGCCGAGTTTAAAATTCGATGATCAAATTTTCCTTTCCCAAATAATTCTTCTGCATTAATTGCTTTAGGGCTTTCGTTTAAGATAACCTTAATCTTACCCATACTTTTTTTATGGAGCGAGAACCAGTCGTTAACCAGATTATCCTTAGCAGCTAAATCTATTAGGCGAATGAAACTTCTTGCTTCAAAGTTTCGTGTATCATTTCCACTTTTAAAATTATCCAACTCCTCTAAAACCAATACAGGGATGGCAACATAATGCTCCTCAAAATTATTGATGGCATCGTGATCGTACAGAATAACTGAGGTGTCTAGGACAAATATTTTTTTTGGAGAATCTTTCTTTAACATGGCGATTTAAAATTACCATTTAGCATTTAAAGATTATAGTTTATTTGAGAATAAAAAAGGACTTAATAGCAAAACGGAGATCCGCCTCTTTCGATTTGGTTCTCCGCTTTAACCCTTTATCTAACCGTAGTCATCTAAAAGGCATCAAAACTGTTACTTAACCAGTTCGTAGTTATAGTCATCTTGCGATGTCTACTTCTCGTTTACTTATCATTACTACTTTGCTTTATTCCGTAAAATGCCACAATTCGTAATCATGCTTGATATTAGTTAACAAATAAATAATGGATTTTGCAACCCGTTAGTCTTTCTAAACCTATCTGCTCTTGCGAGTGATCGAATTTATATTACCCTATTCTTTTACATGCTATCCACCTTACGGCTTCTTAATGTAAAACCAATTTTGCATTTTGCAATGCGCATCGGATCTGATTAACTTTTGAACGTTCCCAAAAATTTAGACTTGCGACTTCATTTTTGTTTTGGATTGTTCTATCAAACTGTCAAAGTACTTCGTTATTGATATGATCTAATGTAGTGTCAAAATGGTTACTTGTCAAGAAAAATCGATTTATTTTATTAACAAGTTTTGAACTTTATTTTGATACTTATCCACATTATAATAGTATTAAATAGACCCCTCTACACCATATAAATGAGTATAGATAAATCTTGTTAACATAAAGTAATTTTAATGTTATCCACATTTACATCGCTTTAACCGATTTTCAAAATAAAAAATCTGCTTATTTTTAAAATTCTTCTCAAAAATTATATAATTCTATCTTCAAACTTCCTTAAAATTGCAACTCAATACTGTAGATTTGTGTGATGCTTAATAGACCTATTCGAAATATTCACGATTTCTTGTTAAGTACCTATTTTGCTGATGGGTTAAGGATTACTTTTGGTGTATTGTGTCCGTCGTTAATAATGGCACAGTTTGGAATGCTTCAGTATGGTATGACCCTATCATTGGGTGCGTTATGTATTAGTGTTGTTGACTCACCCGGACCAATTGTTCATCGCAGAAACGCGATGCTAATAACCACTGGCCTTATTGTTATTGTTTCTATTTTGGTAGGAATTACCAATAAACACGTATATGTTACAGGCCTGCTCTTAGTTGCTTGTAGCTTTGTATTCTCCATGTTTTTTTTATACGGTGCTCGAGCCGCTGCCATTGGTACTGCAGTTTTACTGATTATGGTACTTAGTATTGATGATGTTAGACCTTGGAAAGAAGTAATTTGGTATGCTATACTAATTTTCTGCGGAAGTATTTGGTATACTTTACTCAGCTATTTTGTGTATCGAATAAGACCCTATCGATTAGTACAACAGATGTTAAGTGATTATATTCATGAGGTGAGTATTTTTTTAAGAGCTAAAGCAAAATTTTATCACCAAAATATAGATTATGAAAAAAATTATGCAGAGTTACTGCAACTACAGGTTTTAGTAAACGAAAAGCAAGATGAAGTAAGAGAGGTATTGTTTAAAACAAGAGAAATTGTAAGCGAATCGACTCCAGAGGGGCGATTTTTATTACTTGTATTTGTAGATATGGCTGATCTTTTCGAACAAATTATGTCTACCTACTACAATTATAAACAACTACACCAGCAATTTGATGAAGTTGGAATTTTAGTGCATTACGAAGATGTAATCAATAAGACAGCCGATTCGCTCGAAGATATTGCATTTGCACTAAAAACGGGAGATACGCCTAATTTATCCATCAAATTAACAGAAGATATAGAAAAATTAAAGCAAGAAATTTTAGTCTTAGAAAACGACAAAATAAATAAAGATTATAATACTTTGGGCTTAATTGCCCTAAAAAATATTGAAGTTAACATTGAAAATATTTTAGCAAGGGTTAGAACTATTACCCGTTATTTTAACGAAAATGAGAAGAAAAATCTTAAAAAAAACGATATCGATGTTAATAAATTTGTAACTAGGCAAAATTTTGATGTTAAACTATTTCGTGAGAATTTAACTTTTAATTCTTCCACTTTTAGGCATTCCTTACGTGTAGCTATTGTGATGCTAATTGGTTTTGTAGTGGCAAAGAGCTTTGATTTTGCCCACAGTTATTGGATATTACTTACCATTTTGGTAATTTCTAAACCTGGTTATACCTTAACCAAACAAAGAAATTATCAGCGATTAATTGGGACTATAGTTGGTGCTTTTGTTGGCATGGGTATTTTAGTATATGTTAAAGATAAGAATGCACTATTTGTAATTTTGTTAATCTGCATGATTGGTAGCTATAGCTTTCAGCGAAAGAACTATGTAGTTAGCGTGTTGTTTATGACGCCATATATATTGGTCTTATTCGACTTTTTAGGAATGGGAAGCCTCTCTATCGCTCGTGAGCGTATTTATGATACGCTAATTGGATCAGGGATTGCTGTAATGGCTAGCTACTCCTTATTTCCAAATTGGGAACATGAGAAACTAAAGGAGGCCATGGTTAATATTATAAAGGCCAATATGAATTACTTCGAACAAGTTACGCTTCTATACTTTGAACAACAGAATAGTTTAACTAAATATAAAGTAGCGCGTAAAGAGGTATATGTGAACACAGCCAACCTCGCCTCGTTATTTCAACGGATGTTTTCTGAGCCAAAAAGTAAGCAATTATACATTAAAGAATTGCATCAATTTACGGTACTTAATCATTTACTTTCGTCGTACATAGCCACACTTTCTCTTTTTTATAGGGAGCATGATTATGTGTATACTAATTTTGAAGAGTTAAAACCGGTATCTACTAATACTATTTATCTGCTATCACAATCGTTCGAAAATTTAACCCTACAAAAAGAGGATTTAAGTAATGTTCCTTTAATTCGACGAAAAAATATCGGCGAATTGGATGAAGCCAATGAAAACATGATAATCTCCGAGCAATTTGAGCTAATTCAAAAAGTAGCCTATGACATTTTTAAGTTGACGGAGAAAATAAAGATTTAGAAAATATTTCTATTTTAATGCAGTCTTACTAAAAATATGGTATTCGCCAGGTACTAAAGTTGCGGAGTAAGTTGCGTTCGATAAATTAATACTATTACCAACCGCATCAACCCAAACCCCAGCAGATCCAAAATCTATATTAGAAGTTTGATTAATTACATCAAAATTTCCCACTACAACAACGATATTTGTACCTTCCGTTAGCTTAATATACTTAACACCGCCAGTTAAATTATAGTTAACATTTGCAGTGTTAAAAATGGAATTACTCCTTTTTAATTTAATAAATCTTGCATAAGCATCATATAATGCTTTACGGTTTATATCCGTGTAATAATCCCATCTAATTGGTTTATCACCAGTTCGCTGATTATAATCTATACTAATATCATAACCTAATTCTCCAAATTGCCATATCATTTTTGGGCCAGGTATACTAAATAAAAATGCAGCAGCAAGCTCTTGTCGTTTCAAAGTGGTGGGAAGATTTCCTTTAATAACGTAGCTTCCTGAAAAGTTTCCATAAGTAATATTTTTATAGTTTAAGCGCTCTTCATCATGACTTTCTCCAAAACTTACTAAGTTTTCTGATTTCCCAAAACCGTGTTTAGTAGAAAATCCCCACGAAAAATCAGAATTTGAAAGCCAGCCCATTGTGGCCTCATTCATATTGTAGTTTAAATTTGCCCAAAGCATCATACCCTCATCTGCTAAAATTTTCTCTTCGGCCGCATCTGCAAAATGCTCTAAAATCACATAAAAATTAGTCGGATCTATACTTTTAATATAATTATTATACTCCTTCCAAATGGCTATTCTACTTGCATCTAATGCACTAAAACTAGCATCGTTGTTTGAAGCATTTTGTGTAAATCCTTTAGATAGATCAAAACGAAAACCATCAATTTTATAGTTTTGCATCCAAAATTTAATTACATTCTTAGCAAAATATTTTGTTGCCGCACTTTCATGGTTAAAATCGTAACCTACATTGTAAGGATGTTTAGCATCTGTGTTAAACCAGGGACTATTTGAAGTTGGTTTAGTCCCATCAAAATACATCTGTACCATTGGCGATTGTCCGAATGAATGATTTAAAACCATATCTAAAATAACTGCAATACCTTTGCCGTGGCATTCGTCGATAAAATTCTGCAGCGCTGTTTTAGTTCCATAATATTTATCTGGCGCAAAATAAAAGGACGGATTATACCCCCAACTTAAATTACCTTCAAATTCATTTACGGGCATCAGTTCGATGGCATTTATTCCAAGACCAATTAAATAATCTAATTTTTGCAAGGTTGAAGCATAATTATGTTCTATTGTAAAATCTCTAATCAACAACTCATAAATAATCAGACTATTTTTTTCAGGCCTTAAAAAAGAATTATTTTTCCAGGTGTAGGTTGGTTGGTTTGCTTGCATTACACTTACAATACCAGTCGTTTTACCCGTGGGGTAACTCATCAGGTTTTGATAAGTACCAGCTGAAATATATTTATCATTCGCTTCATCTAATATTTTTTCGCAATATGGATCAGCTACTTTTAAATTTCCATTTACTAAAAACTGATAGCTATATTCCGTATTGGGATTTAAATTATCAATTTGTATCCACCAAGTTTCACCATTATTTGCTTTTTTCATTGGCGAGGCGGTGAACGACCAATTATTAAAATCGCCAATTACAGCAACTGATGTTTTTGCTGGGGCGAACAGCGTAATAATCGCTGATGTACCATTGTTAATGAACACTACACCATCTTTAGCCGCTGCTGGTAAATCTAATGTTGGTTTGGGAGGATCAATCGGGTTCTCTACTGCGAGACTTGAAGTTTTTTTACAAGCGCCGCTTACAATTATAAAAAAGAATAAGCTGTATAATATTTTTTTCATGATGGGATGATTGATGTATTTAAACTGATCTGTTTTCTTCTACCTCTAACTTAGCTGTTAAAACATCATTTATTTTATTTGGTTCTTTGATTAATAAATAGCAAATAATTGCTGCTAAAACCATTAGTCCACCTCCTAGTTGAACGGCTAAAAGACGATCGTTATTAAGCACATTTCGCATTAACCAACCAAAACCTAATGATGCTATAATTTCGGGTAAAACAATAAAAAAGTTAAAAATACCCATGTAAATACCAATTTTATCTTTCGGTAATGAACCGCTTAGCATGGCATAAGGCATTGAAAGTATACTTGCCCAAGCTATTCCAACCCCAGTCATACATAAAAACAACATATTTTTATCGTGTACCCAAGCTACACTAATTAAACCCATTGCTCCGCAAAATAGGCA
This sequence comes from Pedobacter sp., assembly GCA_014377775.1. Classification (GTDB taxonomy): domain Bacteria; phylum Bacteroidota; class Bacteroidia; order Sphingobacteriales; family Sphingobacteriaceae; genus Pedobacter. The sequence continues at coordinate 13,018 of JACMOW010000113.1, forward strand.
GATTGCATGTGTATTTTTCCTGCCTAGTGTATCGGCAATTTTTGGTAAAACAAGTGCGAATAGAAAAGTAATTACACTATAGTAAGCTAGGGTTAAACTTCCAAAATCTGCTCCTTGTGCATATATAGGATCGCTAGCATCTTTGCCTCCAAAAACATTTATAGCCACTGCTGTAGTGTAATAGAACCACATTAGAAACAAACCTGGCCAAGTAAAGAATTGAACTAACGAAACAATTTTCATTCTTTTTGGCATATTGGTTAAAGCATGTATAATCTCTTTCACTCCCCCACCAAAACCCTTATTACTTTCTAAAACCTTTTCCTTAAAGTTAACATCAGATGGTGGATACTCTTTTGTTGTTAAAACGGTATATAAAACTGCTGCAAAAAAGAAAAATGCACCAATATAAAAGGAGAATTTAACATTTTCAGGAATGTTACCCATTTCTGCCGTGTTGGCTAAGTGGAAAACATTTTTCATCAACCATGGAAGAGAGGAAGCTATACTCCCACCTAAACCAATCATTAAGCTCTGCATAATAAATCCCCTATTTACTTGGCTATCGGGTAATTTATCTGTCACAAATGCTCTGAAAGGCTCCATCGCAATGTTTCCAAAAACATCCAAAATCCACAATAATCCAGCGGCCATCCATAAAGCGCTACTATGAGGCATAAATAGTAGGGCAATACTACTTATAATTGCACCAATCATAAAGTATGGTCTTCTTCTACCCCATCTTGGATGCCATGTACGATCACTTAAATAGCCAACAATTGGTTGAACTAATAGTCCTGTTAATGGTGCTGCTAAAAATAATAAAGGTACTTGATCTGCATTAGCCCCTAAATTTTCATAAATGCGGCCCATGTTTGCGCGTTGTAAATCCCAACCAAATTGTATACCAAAAAAGCCTACACTCATATTGATAATTTGTACGAGCGACAATTTGGGGTTTTCAGCGATTAATTTCATGTTCATTTGGTTTAAAATTGAATGATTTGTGCAGAAGAAGGCAAAATTTTCACAGGTATCTTATTCTTAGTGGTTACTGTTATTTCCCTATTCGTTAATAGTTCCTTAATCAAAACAGACGTATTCAGATCTAGCATATTTTCTGGAATGGTAAATTCCGTATTTAGTGTTTTTTCTCTATCAAAATTGGCAACAATAAGTATTCTTTGATTTTTAGTGTAGCGAATAAAGGCATACATTCTGTTGTTCATTTTCGCATTTGTTAATTCTGTAATTTCACCATTAACAATCGCATCATTTTGCGTAGTAACTTGAAGTAGCTTTCGATAAAAATTTCTGGTACTTTTTTGATTTTCAGTTAATTTTCCACCGTCAAATAATCCATTATTCATCCATTTCTGATGATTTGGTACACCCCAATATTCAAATATCGTAGTTCTTCCGTTTTGGTGATCATCTCCAGTAAAACCTTCTGAAGCTCCAGCTGGTTCGCCATTTTCTTGACCAAAATAAAGCATAAGTGGCCCAGTTCCTAAAGCTGCAGAAATAACCATTCCCGGAAAACTAAACTCTGCTTTACCTGCAAATGATTTTGAAGCTATTCTTTCTTCGTCATGGTTTTCTAGAAATCTAACCATTTGATTGCCAAATGCTGCACTTTCCACTTTCCATACGTTGGCGATATCATTAACATTAGCCTTTGGCTCATTTTTGATTAATTTTTTCAAGGCATCATATAAACCTACCTTATCATATAAATAATCAAATTTACCTTGAGTTAAGAACTGTTGATATACCTTTGGATTGTAAGCTTCCGCGATAAAAATTAAACCAGGCTTAACCACTTTTACCTGTGGAATAACCCATTCCCAAAAATCAACTGGTACCATTTCCGCAACATCACATCTAAAGCCATCTACTCCCATTTTTGTCCAGTAGATTAATATGTCCCGCATTTTAGTCCAAACTGGCGGAATGGGGTTAAAATGAGTTATTTCTTTTCCATTGCTATAGTCGATACCATAATTTAATTTTACAGTTTCATACCAATCATTAAGTGAAGGAGATGCAGAAAAAATGTTATTTCCGGTAGCCTTTGCAGGGTATTCAGTAAATTTTCCGTTCATCTGCTTTTTTAGTGGACTATTATATTCATTTGTGTTTACAGGAACCTCAAAAGGCTGATTTGGAATATAATAAAAATCATTTTTTGTGCTAAATGCAATGCTTTTATCGTCATTTACACCAAAATCAGTTACCTTTTTTGGTTTTACATTTGAGAAATAGCTTCTAGCTACATGATTTGGAACAAAATCTATTAAAACTTTAAGATTTTTATCATGTGTACGTTTAATTAAAGCCTCAAATTCGGCTAATCTGTTTGAAACATTTACGGCTAAATCAGGATCTACATCATAATAATCTCTTATTGCATAGGGAGAACCAGCTCTACCTTTAACAACATCTGCGTCATCTGGTTTGATGCCATATTTTGAATAATCAGTTAAACTAGCATGTGCTAAAACTCCAGTATACCAGATATAATTTACCTGTAATTCCTTTAAGCCATCAAGTGCAAGATTGGTAATATCATTGAATTTACCGCTTCCGTTTTCCACTATCGTACCATAGGGAATATTTACAGCTTTTTTATTACCAAAATAACGTGGTAATAACTGGTAAATAATAATTTTTTTACCTTCTACCTTCACCTCTTTTTGTTGTCCAGAAGCTGAGATTCCGAAGCAAATAGTTATAAAAATACTGCATATAAATGGCTTAAGTTTATTCATTTTTATCACACTAGTTCTGTGTTTTTTATCTCGATTTCCTCATTTCCTGTGATTTTAAAGTTTTGATTGGCTAAACAAATTTCTAAATCAATTAATGTACTGTTATTTATCGTCATGCCGGCTTCTGTAATTTTTATTTTTAAAACAGCGCCCCTAAATCCAATTGTAAAAGAAAATGATTTCCATTTTGCCGGTAAAAAAGGGTTAAATACAAGTCTATCATTTTTAACTCTCATTCCTGCAAACCCCTCTATCATGCTCATCCAAGTACCCGCCATTGAGGTAATATGTAAGCCATCTTCCGTATCGTTGTTATAATCATCTAAATCTAACCGCGCCGTACGCAAATAAAACTCATACGCTTTAACTTCATCATTTAGTTTTGCTGCCAAAATACTGTGTACACAGGGCGATAATGAGCTTTCGTGTACGGTACGGGGCTCATAAAAATCAAAATTTCGTTTTAATGTGGCCAAATCATAATCTTCCTCAAAGAAATATAATCCTTGCAATACATCTGCTTGCTTGATAAAACAAGAACGAAGAATACGATCCCAACTCCATTTTTGGTTAATTGGCCTTTCACTAGGCGATAAATCTTTAACTAAAATTTGTTCTTTATCTAAATACCCATCTTGTTGTAAGAAAATCCCTTTCTCCTCATCGGTTGGATAGTACATTTTATCAACAATAGCAGCCCAATCTACTAATTCATGTGCTTTAAAGTTTAGTTTAGCTAAAAGTGAATTCAATTTTTTTTGTTCATTGGTACGAAGAATTTCAATTACTTTTGCGGTATATTTTAAACACCATGTTGCTAAAATATTGGTGTACCAATTGTTATTTACATTGTTTTCGTATTCATTTGGACCAGTAACGCCGAGCATCACATATTTTTGTTTTTCATTGCTCCAATTCACACGTTGTTTCCAAAATCGAGCAATTGCCACCAATACTTCTAAGCCATAATCACCTAAATAATCTGTGTCGCCAGTATAACGAACGTAATTATAAATGGCAAAGGCAATAGCTCCATTTCGGTGAATTTCTTCAAAAGTAATTTCCCATTCATTATGGCACTCTTCACCATTCATGGTTACCATCGGAAATAATGCTGCACCATCTTTGAAACCTAGCTTATGGGCATTTTCAATGGCTTTATCAAGTTGTTTATATCGATAAATTAATAAATTTTTGCTCACCTCTTGTGGGGCGGTTGCCAAATAAAATGGAACACAATAGGCTTCAGTATCCCAATAGGTTGAACCACCATATTTTTCACCAGTAAAACCCTTTGGCCCAATATTTAGTCGATCATCTTTACCGGTGTACGTTTGAAATAATTGATAAATGTTGAATCGGATAGCTTGCTGAGCCGAAACATCTCCTTCAATTATGATGTCACTATGCTCCCATTTTTTTGCCCATTCTTGTTTTTGTTCATTTAATAAAGTGCTAAAACCCTTTTTAAAGGCATTAGCAATTGTACTTTTAGTTTGTGATAAGAGCGTGGTTTTAGGATGATTTTGCGAAGAAAGATTGGCAACAATTTTTATTAATGTTATTTCTTCATTTGCTTGGATATCAATTTGAAATAATTGACCAACGAATTTTTCTCTACGAATTTCTTGTGGTTTAACCTGAAGTAGTTTTCCATTGCAATGAATAGATACCGCACTTCCAGTGCATACCTCAAAATTAGTTTTTTTAGTCCTTAAAGTAAGATAAGCTTCATGTTCAACAATATCATCATTTACAAATTCCCAAAATTTCTCATCATAATTACTATCTTGGTTTTTAACATCACCATCAATAAACGGCATTATATGTAATTTGGCGCTAAAGTTTAATGGCAAAATTTGATAGCGAATAGCGGCAATTTCATCGTCAGCAATACTGCAGAAGCGAGTAGCCATTATTTTTACTTTTTTTCCACTTTTTAATTTAGCAATGAAACTGCGTTCTAAGTAGCCTTCACCCATATTTAAAATACGGCTAAATTCGCTAACTTCAGCAGTCGCTAAATCTAAAATCTCATCGTCAAATTTAACTTCAATCCCAATCCAATTTGCTGCATTTAATACCTTTGCAAAATATTCTGGATATCCATTTTTCCACCACCCAACCCTTGTTTTATCCGGATAATAAACACCAGCAATGTAATTGCCAGGTAAAGTTTCGCCAGAGTAAGTCTCTTCAAAGTTTGCGCGTTGTCCCATTCGTCCATTGCCCAAACTAAATATACTTTCTGAAATTTTATTTAAGTGTGGATCAAAGCCCTCTTCTATGATATTCCACTCTTCTGCTTTAATATAATTCTTCATTTTATATACGTTTAGCGCATAGCATATTATACTATAACCTTTCTAAATCTTCAATTGTTAATTTGTCTAAGCCGCTCACCACTAGGTCAGCATGAACTAAAATATTTTTTTTACCAATTCCAATCGCTTTCATCCCCCCTGCTTTTGCAGCTTCAATACCAGCAACAGCATCTTCAAAAACTACACACTCTTTTGCAGAAACGTTCAAAAGTTCTGCTCCCTTTATAAATACTTCAGGATCTGGTTTTGATTTATTAACACTATTTCCATCTACTATTTCATGAAAAAAATGCGTCAAATTAGTTCTTTCCAATATCAAAGAAGAATTTTTACTGGCAGAACCTAATGCGAGTTTATAACCTGCTTTAGTAATTGCAGTTAAAAACTCTACAGTTCCAGGCAACACTTCATTGGGAGTCATTTTTGAGATCATTTCTACATACCAACTATTTTTTAGCGCAGCCAATTCCATTTTTTCACGTTCCGTTTTAGTGATGTTTCCCCAAGCTAAAATTTTAGTTAAGCTCTCCATTCTGCTCACTCCTTTTAGCTGCTCATTTTGCTCTTCCGCAAAATCAAAATTCATTGTATTTGCCAAACGTTTCCAAGCTTGGTAATGGTAAATTGCAGTGTCTACTAAAACACCGTCTAAATCAAATAGACAGGCTTTAATGTTTGATGTTATATTTCTTAGGTGATACATTTCTATTTATAATCTATTTTAATTCGAATATTAAAGTAGTTTGTGCGGGTATAATTATCGTTTTAAGTACTAAAAGCTGATTTGAAACAATGTCTAATCCCGATTTTGCAGTTAAAATTCTTTCTTGATATCGATCTGTTGAAATAGATTTTTCAGTGGTATTGCTATTCATTATTACCATTACTGTTTTGGTATTATTGTATCTGAAATAGACATATATACCATCTTCAGGAATAAATTGCATCATTTTTCCAGTTTGTAATACTGGATTATTTTTTCTGTAATTGGCAATTGTTTTTAAATAATTGAAAGCTTCATTTTCTTTGTTTGTTCTGCCTTGGGCGGTAAACTTATTTTTCTTGTCTTCTTCCCATCCTCCTGGAAAATCACTACGTACTAAACCATCCGGACTAGCGAAATTTTTCATTAAAATTTCGGTGCCATAGTATAGTTGTGGAATTCCTCTAGTAGTTAGTAACCATGCTAAGCCCGATTTATACTTATTAAAATCTTCGCCTACAACAGAATAAAATCTACTTAAGTCATGATTATCAAGAAAAACAACATTTCTGGTTGGATCCTCGTAAAGGAAATCGTTTGCAAATGTGTTATATAGCTTTACCACACCATCCATCCATCCAAATTTGCCATTTAAAGCTTCATTTATCCCCCAAAGTGCCTGAAAATCCGTTACACCTTGTAGTTTGGTATCAAAACCTTGATTAATTTTATTACCCGTTGTAAAATAAGCTTGATTTGGCACACCATGTACCCAAGTTTCCCCAAAAAATGTAATCTTGGGATATTCTGCTGTGATCTCCTTTGCCCATTCAGCCATATATTTTTGGTCGTTGTAGGCATATGTGTCTAAACGAAAACCATCCAAGCCTGCGTATTCCACCCACCAAATATGGCTTTGAGTGATATAATTTTTAACGTATGAATTATGATGATTCATGTCTGGCATGTGCTTATCAAACCACCCATTTTCCATTAATTCTTTATCTGCTTTTGCAACATAAGGATCCATGTGCACTTGTTCCCTGTAAGTAGTTTTGGTGAATTTTGGCCATTGATTAACCCAGTCTTTCATAGGCATATCTTTAATGGTAAAATGTTCTGTACCGATATGATTATGAACCAAGTCCTTAATTACTTTCATGCCACGTTTGTGCGATTCAATTACTAATTTTTTATAATCTTCATTTGTACCAAACCTGCGGTCAATTTTATAATTTTCGGTATTGGCATAACCGTGATAGGATGTTTTTGGTTGATCATTTTCAAGAACAGGATTAAGCCAAAGTGTTGTAATCCCCAAATCTTTTAAGTAGTCAAGGTGATTAATAATTCCTTGAATATCGCCTCCATGACGGTAATACATACTGTCTCTATTGAGTGCCATTTCTTGCATTCCTTCAATCACATCATTGTGCTTATCGCCATTCGAAAATCGATCAGGCATGATGAGATAAATTAGGTCTGAGTTATCAACCCCTTGATGGAGATTGAGGCTTTTATCTTTTTGTTTTAATTCGTAAGTATAAATTAATTTTTTCCCATTCTGATTAAATTCAATTGGAAATTTGCCTGCTTTGGCGGTTGATGAAATTTCAACATCTAGAAAAAGATAGTTAGGGTTGTCAACTTTATTTACTTTAACCAATTTTACACCAGGATAAATTAAAAGAACAGTAGTTGATGCAATATTAGCTCCATGAACTAGCAATTGAAGTTTAGGTTGCTTCATTCCAGTAAACCAGAACATGGGCTCAATACGTTCTAATTGTACCTTATTAGTTTGTGCTTTTAAAATAATTGGCGATAAAATAAATAGCCATAAAATCCAATGTTTTAAGAAGTTAAAAATTTTCATGTTTAACATTTTTTAAGTCTATAAATTTGGTTATCTATTTCTAGATTATATATAATTTCTAATTTACATTAGTTAATTACATTTCAAAATATTTTTTTCAAAATATAATTTTGGCCTATTTCTCAGTAATAAAATGAATAAATCTAGCTTAGATGTTCAATCAATTAATAGGTAAAATTTAATTAAATTCTACCATTAACTAATTGAATAATAAATATATATCGCATATTTATCAGTATTTAATGTGTTATTTTTACACTAAGTTATACCATCATTAATTATTCAAAGTATTCTAAGTCATAAATGTTTAAAAAATGATTTATTTTCGGGAACGTTCCCGAAAATAAATTCGAATTGTGCTTTTTTTGCATAAATCCTCAAAACTTTTTTAAAATATAACTGAAAATTTGGATGCAGAAACACCTTGTTTTTCGCCCATTATTTGTCAGTCTACTGTAGGATTTTCAATGATAAATTATGCTAAAATCTCTTGCGCATTCAAGGTATTTTGAGGTCTTCCATTTTTGAACGCTTCTCTTGTTTTTAGTCCAAGCAATTCAAACATCACCATGTCATCTGCAAAAGCAGGATTTGGCGTAGTTAATAATTTATCGCCTGCAAAAATAGAACTTGCACCAGCCATAAAGCAAAAGGCCTGTTCTAAAGTGCTCATTTCATTTCTTCCAGCACTTAATCTAACTACCGAATTTGGCATTATAAGTCTAGCTGTTGCAATCATCCGTACCATGTCCCAAATGGCTACACGGGGTTGATTTTCTAATGGTGTACCTTTTACGGGTACAAGGGCATTAACAGGAACAGATTCAGGGTGTTTCTCCATATTTGCTAAGGTTTGTAGCATGGCTATTCGATCTTCAATGGTTTCTCCTAAACCAATAATTCCACCACTGCAAACCGTTAATTTAGCTTTACGCACATTTTTAATCGTGTTTAAGCGATCATCATAGGTACGTGTAGATATAATTCGTTTATAATCATCTTCAGAAGTATCAATGTTGTGATTATAGGCATATAACCCCGCATCAGCCAAACGCTGGGCTTGATTTTCGCTTAACATCCCCAAGGTGCAACACACCTCCATATCCATCTCATTAACCGCTTTAACCATTTCAATTACACGGTCGAAATCGCGATTATCTCGTACCTCTCGCCACGCCGCACCCATACACAAACGAGAAGCTCCGCCTGCTTTGGCTTTTACAGCAGCACTTACTACCTCACCGATTTGCATTAATGGTTGCACTTCTAAATCGGTATGGTAACGGGCTGCCTGTGGACAATAAGAACAATCTTCGGCACAGCCGCCAGTTTTAATTGAAATTAATGAACTAATTTGAACCTCATTATAATCCTTTTGAGCACGATGAATACTTGCAGCTTCGTACACCAAATCTAAAAATGGTTTGTGATAAATGGCTGAAATTTCTTCTTTGGTCCAATCGTGTTTTAATACTTGCATATTTTTGAGTTGTACGTTTTAAGTGCTAAGTTATAGTTCTACATTTTGTTTTACAAAAGCAATTTACTTGCTAGTCCTAGTAATAGTAAAAATCCGAAAACATCGGTAAAGGTAGTAATGATAATTGAGGAGGCAATAGCAGGATCGATCCCTACCCGTTTTAAAATTAACGGAATTCCAGCTCCAGTAAATCCTGCGATAATTAAATTTCCAGTCATGGCCATAAAAATAACTAAACCTAACATGGGGTTAGAGTCGAAAAAGTAGGCGAAAGCAAAAACAATTAAGCCAGTAACTGAGCCGTTAATTAGCCCTACGGTAAACTCTTTCAAAACCGTTCTATAGGCTTGGTTATCTGTTAAATCGTATAATGAGATACGCCTAACTGTTACTGCAAGTGCCTGCGTTGCAGCATTACCTCCCATGCCGGCAATGATAACCATATAGGCTGATAAAACGCTCAAATGGGCTAGGGTACTTGCATAATGTCTAACTACTGCCGAAGCCAAAAATGCTGTTCCTAGGTTAATGATTAGCCAAGGTAAACGTGATTTAACTGCTTCAACCCAATTACCACTCAATTCCTCATCTTCAGAAACCCCAGATATTTTAAGGAAATCTTCTGTATTTTCGTCTTCTAATACATCAATCACATCATCGAAGGTAACGCGACCTAAGAGTTTCATATCCCCATCAACAACAGGAATACTTGTTAAATTATACTGTGAAATTAGTTTTGCTACTTCTTCTTGATCGGTTTCTGGTCTAACGTATACCACGTCAGACTTAACCATTTCTGTGATTTTAGCATTACCTTTTGCTTTTATAATATCTTTTAACGAAACAATACCTTTAAAGGTATTTTCATCATCAATAACAAAAACCGTATAAAATTCTTCAATTTCTTCGCTTTGGCGGATAATTTCATCTATCGCATCTTTTTTTGTGAGGTTTAGGTTAATTCGGATAAACTCAGTATTCATCAATCCACCTGCGGTTTCCTCATCGTAACGCATTAAATTTCTAATGTTTGAAGCGTCGTCTTCGCTCAAATCTTCAAGAATTTCTTTCTGCTCGTGCTCTTCTAGCTGTGAAATAATATCAGTCGCGTCATCATAATCGAGCTCCTCTACTATTTCAGTACGTTTATCTGGATGTAATTGAAGTAATAATTCTTCCGGATGCGCCTCTTCATGCATTTCAGAAATTACTTCTGAAGCAATTTCTACATCAAGTAGATTGATAATGCGTTGACGATCTTCCTTACTAATGCTTTCAAATAAAATAGCGATTTCCGAGGCATGGTATTCCCCAAGCGTAGCTTTAAGTTGTTCATTATCACCCCCTATTGCTTGCTTTAAATTGGAAACGTCTGTTTTATCTAAATCAAATGATTGCATACCCTGCTAAGATATAAATAATTTAGTCTAACCCTACTTAAACCAACCCTTACGCCAAAAATAAATCACCTGAAAAACAGCGATGATTCCCATTCCGATCATAGTATACAAATAACCATGTTCTTGATACAACTCTGGCATGTTTTGAGGTAAAATTTTACCGGTAGTGGGATCTTCCCTACTAAAATTCATGCCATAAATACCAGCTACGAAAGTTAATGGAATAAAAATAGATGAAATGATGGTTAGCACCTTCATGATCTCATTCATACGGTTGCTAATAATCGAAAGGTACATATCAATATTACTGGCCGAGATTTCTTTCAATGACTCGATCATGTCTATGATCTGAATACAATGATCATAAGCATCACGAATATAAACTTTGGTTTGCTCACCAATTAACTTGCTATCGGTTCTCAAAATATCGTTTACTTTATCGCGCTCGGGCCAAGCAATACGCCGCAACGTAATTAAATTTCGTTTAATTAGCTGGGTATCATACATGATGGATTTGTCGGGTTTTGCTAATAATCGATCTTCAATATTATCTAGTTCCTCACTCCAAGTGCCTAAAACTGTGAAATATTGATCAATAATCATATCCATCAGCGCATACATTAAATAACTGCTTCCGCCAATCCTAATGTTCCCTTTGCCAATTTCTAGACGCTTACGAACGGGTTGTAAGCAATCTTCATATTTATCTTGAAATGTAAATAAAATATTTTTCGTTAAAATAAACGATAATTGCTCATTCTCTAAATTATTTTCAGCATCGAGAAATAACATTCTACTAATGGCAAAATCATATTCACCATATTCTTCGTATTTAGGGCGCTGGTAAGTAGTAGTAATATCCTCAACAATGAGTTTGTTAATGTTATATTCCTTCATTAACGTTTCAAACAATTCAACAGATTTAAACCCCTTAATCTCTACCCAATAGGTAAAATTATTATCTTTTGTTAGTCGTTTCACATCTATTAAGCGTTCAATTTTCCTTATAATATATGTGTCAGCATTATAAGTATAAAGCGAAATCCTGGGTTCGAGCGAGTTTTCGTCCACATAAACTGTACCCGGACTTGTTCCTGGGCTGGGTAGTACATAGCGAGCTTTTTTACGTTTATGATGAGATGGTTTGGCCATTTTTAAAGATATATTTTTGTTTGTGGACCTTGGTTAAACAACAAATCGACGATGCTTAAGTTTGGGATGAAGGCATTACGATCGCTAAATACTTGAAAATATGCTTTCATATTAACCTCATGAATGTTGTTCTTGCTAAATTTATTTCTAAAGTCTAATTCATGGGCAATTTGGCTTTCATAATCAACAGTATAATTAACCGTTGGGTTAATTTTCATTTGCTTAAAAATCCAATTCAATAACTCTACGTTAAAATCGAACAAAAAAGTATATTTCTTTTCGTAAAATGGAACTAAGCCATCTTCATAAAACTCAAAATAAGCAGAACTCCGATAGCAGGTTTGAAGGCTTAACCAATGTAATCGCTGCCATTTCGCATCGTAACTAAGTTTTACATCCTTCATTCGCGTATGGTTTTTCGAACCCTTTACAACTGGTAAAGTCAAATCTAATTTGCCGTCGGGCGATGAAATTGTAGCTCGACTTCGATAGGTTTGTTTAGGCAAATGCTCTTGCTTTTCGATTAAGAATTCGAAATTGTGTTCTTTTATGGCAGTAAAATAACTTACAGGTGGAAGATAAAAAAGGGGAAAAATAGCTGAACTTTGCATTTGATATTTTATGTTTGCATTCTTGGCGTCCAAATTAATGATTAAAAAAGGCTTTTCACATATTGGCATCTTCTTTTTGTATGTTTTATCGCTGTTACCACTATCAGTACTCCATTTTTTTGCCAGATTACTGTATTATCCATTGTATTATGTTGTTGGTTATCGAAAAAAGGTAGTACGTGAAAATTTAGAGAAATCATTCCCTACAAAAGATAGCAAAGAAATTATTCGAATCGAAAAAACCTTTTATAAATATTTCGTTGATTTAGTTTTCGAAATCATTAAGATGTCAACAATTTCTAAAAAAGAACTATTAAAACGTGTTAAATTTAAAAATTTAGTGCAGATAGAAGCATATTTTAGCAAGGGCGAAAGTGTTTTAGCTTGTACTGGTCACTACGGAAACTGGGAGTTATGCATGTTAGCTTTAGGAGCAAGTTTATCTGCACCTGAATATGTGATTTATAAACCATTAAGTAATCAGATCTTTGAAAATTGGTTTCTGAGGATTAGAACCCGTTTTGGAAATATTTTTATCGCTATGCGACAAACCCTACGAATGGTTATCTCTACCAAAAATAGCCCTACCATGTTTTGTTTTGCAAGCGATCAAACTCCCACTCGCGAAGAAGCACAATATACTTTAAACTTCTTAAACCAGCCCACGGCAGTTTTATTAGGTCTGGAAAAAATAGCTTTACAAACCAATCGTCCTGTATTTTTCTTTGATGTAATTAGTTTAAAACGTGGCTATTACGAAATAGATTGCCTACCCTTATGCTTGGATCCAAAAGCAACTGAGGGACATGAAATAACCGATCTTCTTTTTAAGTTTTTAGAAAAAAGAATAACTGTATCACCTCCTTTTTGGTTATGGAGCCACAGGAGATGGAAACTAAACAAATAAATATGCAACCTAGTGTAGCCGTAGTGATTTTAAATTGGAATGGTAAAGCATTGTTGGAACGTTTTTTACCAAGTGTAATGGCTACCGAGTACCCCAATTTACAGATTATTTTAGGTGATAATGCTTCTACCGATGATTCGATTGCTTATGTCAAAAGTAATTTTCCTGCTGTAAGTATTGTAAAGAACGATCAAAATTACGGTTATGCTGGTGGTTATAATCATGTTTTATCATCCATAGTGGCCGATTATTTTGTTTTACTTAACTCTGATGTTGAAGTGCCTGTGAATTGGATACAACCAGTGATTAATTTGATGCAAAGCGATGAGAAAATTGTTGTAGCACAGCCAAAAATTAAGTGGCAACAGCAAAAAAATCAATTCGAATATGCGGGTGCTGCTGGCGGATTTTTAGATTTACATGGTTATCCTTTTTGTCGTGGGCGAATTTTTGATAGTGTTGAGAATGATAATAATCAATACGATACCAATATTGATATTTTTTGGGCAAGTGGTGCTGCATTTTTCATTAAAAGTAAGGCTTGGGCAGCAGTTAATGGATTGGATGCCGATTTATTTGCCCATATGGAAGAAATTGACTTGTGCTGGCGTCTTAAAAACTTAGGCTATCGGATTGTATGCTGTACAGATACAGAAGTTTATCATTTGGGGGGAGGAACATTAAATGCCAATAATCCTTATAAAACCTATCTTAATTTTCGAAATAATTTGGTGATAATGCAGAAGAATTTGCCATCAGATGATATGTATTTCCGAATATTTGTTAGGATTTGGTTCGATTTTGCAGCATGGTTGCAATATTTACTAAAAGGAAAATTCCAATTTTCGATGGCCATTTCAAAGGCACACTTTCACTTCTTTCGAGATATAAATCGCAATGCACGAAAAAGAAATAAACTTCAGATCCCCTATTTAAATCATACAGGTGTGTTTAAATATAGTATTGTATATGCCTTTTTTATTGATAAAATCAGAAGCTTTAATCAATTACGCTGGTAATTATAGTTGCTCTTGAATTGTCTTTTCGATCCAGTGTAAGGTATTGGGTGCTAATCCAACTGTACTAAATTTAATTAATCCATCTTTTCCAATAATTACGTGTGTTGGATAACTTTTTACCCCATGTTTATCAGAAAAATATCTTCCATCAGCGACAATATTATAATCAAAAGGCATAATTTTTTGAAAATTCTTTAACTCAAATTCTTGATCTAGCGCTATTGCGATAAAAACCACATTTGGGTTATCTTTGTATTTTTTTACCAATTCGTTTAATTCGGGAATTTCTTTTTTACACGGCGGACAATTAATAAACCAAAAATTGATTACATAAACTTTGTCCGTTATAGTTTTTAAATCAAACTTATTTCCATTGATCGCTTTAATTCTATCCCCCCTAAATTTCTCCCCTTCTTTAAAAGCGTCACTAACTCTGGGTTTTGCCATTGTTAAGATCATGGCTTTTTTCCTCTCGGCAGCACTTTTTATCTGCTCAGGAGTTAATCTAAACAAAATAAATTCTCCACCATTATCTGGCTTAATACTATATTGCCCCGATTCTAAAAGTTTATTCCAAATCTCGGCTGTATAAACTGTGCCATCGGCATCTTTAACTATCGATTGCTTATCTAATTTGATGCTCGTTTTCACTTGTTGTGCAGTGCTATTAAATGCAATAAAAAAGGCAATCATCATTAAAAATTTCTTCATCTCATTATTATTTTAAAAAACTTTCTATAGCTAAACGATAGCCATCTAAACCAAAACCCGTAAGTACCCCTTTGCAGTTTTTGCCGGTAAGCGACGCGTGACGATGTTCTTCACGCGCATATATATTCGAAACGTGCACTTCCACCACCTGTGTATTAATGGCCGCAATGGCATCGGCAATCGCTACCGAAGTGTGTGTATAACCTCCTGCATTCATAATAATTCCATCATAAGAAAAACCTACCTCATGCAATTTATTAATCAACTCCCCTTCTACATTACTTTGATAATATTCAATTTCCAAGATGCTATATAACTCTCGTAATTTAGTAATGTAAGTATCGAAACCCTCTGTTCCGTAAATTGTAGGTTCCCTTATGCCCAAAAGGTTTAAATTTGGACCATTTATAATTTGTATCTTCATACTTTTAAGACTTGTACAATTGCAATGTTATAAAAAAAAATGAATAAAAATGAATAAAGCTGCTTATCATAATGGTTTTAAGGCCTATTTAAAGTTAGAACGTTCCCTATCTGAACATTCTATAACAGCCTATTTAAACGATATCGCAAAGCTTGAACAATATTTCTATTCATTAAATCAGACTTTAAACGTTACTAATTTAAAGTTAAAGGAATTACGCGAATTTATTTCATGGTTAAATGCGCTCGGTATGCAAGCTTCTTCTCAAGCCAGGATTATATCAGGGATTAAGGCTTTTTTTAACTATTTGATGATGGAAGAAATCATCACGGAAGATCCTACAAGCTTAATTGAAGCCCCAAAGTTAAGCCGTAAGTTACCTGATACCCTAAACATAACTGAAATAAATGCTTTATTAGCTGCAATCGACGCTTCAAAAGCTGATGGAATGAGAAGCAAAGCAATCATTGAAGTATTGTATGGTTGTGGCTTGCGCGTTAGTGAGTTATCTGAGCTAAGAATTTCAAATATTTTTAAAGAAACCGAATTTGTTAAAATTATAGGTAAAGGAAATAAGGAACGTATCGTTCCCATTGGAGGTGCCGCGTTAAAGTTTTTAGCCATTTATATTAACGAGGTTAGACTGCATTTGAGCATTAAAAAGGGGCATGAAGATTTTGTTTTCCTAAATCGATTTGGGAGCCGATTATCTAGAATTTCTATCTTTACCTTAATAAAAAGTTTATCAGCTAAAGCAGGAATTCATAAAACCATTAGTCCACATACCTTTAGGCATTCTTTTGCTACTCATTTAATTGAAGGCGGAGCCGATTTACGTGCTGTTCAAGAAATGCTAGGTCATGCTAGCATTACCACTACTGAAATATATACCCATTTGGATCGAGATTATTTAAGAAGTGTAATTACACAATATCATCCTAGGTCTTAATTTCGGCTACAACATATCATCCTGTCTTTACCCTGCATATCTTTTCTTAACTCAATAGCATTAAATCCTTTACCAGATAACATCTTAACTGTTTTCTCACCATGATGCTCATTAATCTCGAAGAATAGTAATCCATTTTCTTTTAAGTTTATTAATGCAAAATCGGCTATGGCTTCATAAAAAATAAGTGGATCTTCATTGCTAACAAACAAGGCGAGATGAGGCTCGTTTTTCAATACATTTTCATGCATTTGAGCCTTTTCAGTTTGAGTAATGTATGGAGGGTTGCTAACGAGTATCGAGTATCGAGTATCGAGTATCGAGACGGAATTCAGAAGTATATCTTGTTCCATAAAAGACACATTAACGTTATTTAATACAGCATTTCGTTTGGCAATAGTTAAAGCTTCTGTTGATATATCCATAGCAAAAACATTTGCTTTTGGCAAGTTCTTTTTTAAAGAAATAGCGATGCAACCACTTCCGGTGCCTATGTCTAACAGATTGATTGGTTGGCGATAAGCGTTATGCGTTTTGGATTCAGAATTTTCAATTTTCAATTTTAAACTTTCAATTCTCTCTATCACCCACTCCACTAACTCCTCAGTTTCGGGTCGAGGGATTAATACGGCTTCGGTCACTTTAAAAGTTAAGCCATAGAATACAGTTTCGCCTAAAATATATTGAATAGGCTTACCTGTTATTATTTGATCGAGTACGAATTCGAACGTTTTTAATTCATTATCAGTTAATTCATATTCCTTTTTTAAGCTATAAATAGATCGATTCAGTTTTAAATAGTATTCAATAACTAAAAGAAAAATACCGTTAACTTCTTCTTTACCATAAAGGGGTGCCAATGCTACGCTAAACTTTGCTCCTAATTCTTTTAGATTCATCAATCGTAAAACTAAACATATATAACATAATTTATATACATATTCGATATCCATATAAAATTATAAGTAATATTGAGTTTTATCCTTTGCGTCCGTTACTTTTGCAACAATGAATAATGAGTTATATATGCAGCGCTGTATTGAACTTGCTAGGTTAGGTATGGGGCAAGTTAGTCCGAACCCTATGGTTGGTTGTGTAATCGTTCATGAAAATCAGATTATTGGAGAAGGTTATCATCAGAAAATTGGTGAAGCCCATGCCGAAGTAAATGCGATAAACAACGTATTTGCAAATCATCCTGGCTCAGCTACTATTCTTCTAAAAAAAGCCACTGTTTACGTTAATCTAGAGCCTTGCGCTCATTTTGGTAAAACGCCACCTTGTGCAGATTTGTTAATAAAACACCAAGTAAAGAAAGTTGTAATTGGGAATACAGATCCTTTTTTGGGCGTTAATGGGAAGGGAATTGCTAAACTTAAAGATGCGGGTATTGAAGTACAAATTGGCGTGTTGGAAAAGAATTGTACTCGCTTTAATCGACGATTTTTTACCAGAATACAGCAACAACGTCCATTTATTATTTTAAAATGGGCTCAAACTGCAAATGGTTACTTTGCACCTTCTGATCATTCACAAAAATGGATTACTGGCCATCTTGCAAAACAACTCAACCATCAGTGGCGTGCGGAAGAGGATGCCATTTTGGTAGGGAAAAATACAACTTTAATAGATAATCCATCGCTCACTACTCGATTGGTTAGCGGGAAAAATCCAATTCGTATCGTAATTGATAAAAAATTAGAAATCCCTACAACGCATCATATTTATAATCAGGAAGCAAAAACGATAATTTTTAATGAGATTAAAACGGAAGTGATCAATAATATCCACTTTATTCAGATGGAAGACATGCAATTTTATTTACCGCAAAAAATAGCTTTCCAGCTTTATTTAATGGACATCCAATCGGTAATTATAGAAGGTGGACTACAAATTTTGACTCAATTTATTGCTGCTGATTTATGGGATGAAGCCAGAATTTTTACTTCAAGTGATACTTGGGATAATGGTATTAAATACCCTATAATTAAGGGAAATGTAATAAGGAAAATGATGATAAATGATGATCAATTAACAATTTTATCAAATAATAAGTCATGATTTATCTCGCTCTAAGTATTTTCTGCAGTGTAATTGTTGGTGTATTGTTAAAACTAGCCAAGCGGTATCAAATTGGTATCGCACAAACCATCACTTGGAATTATTTATTTGCCATTGGATTAAGTTTATTTTTCTTCCGTCCGGCAATTAATGTGCTTAATTTATCTTCAATTCAAGCCATTCACGTACTATTGGGTGTATTATTACCTACTATTTTTATATTTTTAGCCTTATCGGTTCAACGTACCGGATTGGCTCGAACAGATATTGCACAACGCTTATCCCTATTTATATCACTCTTAGGAGCTTTTTTTATATTTAATGAAAATTATAGTACACTAAAGTACTTCGGTGTAGCGATTGGTTTTTTAGCGATTATTTTTACCGTATATCGTAAATCTACCACTCAAGTAAACAATACCGATTGGCTTTATCCTCTATTGGTTTTTATTGGCTTTGGTGTAATTGATGTATGTTTTAAATTAATTAGTCAATACACTCCATTACCCTACACCACTTCTTTGTTTATTATATTCTGTATAGCTTTTCTTCTTTCTTTAGGTTATATCGTGTATTTGGCCGTCATTAAGAAAGTCAAACTTCAACTTATCAATTTCATTTGTGGTTGTATTTTGGGCTTCTTTAATTTTGGAAATATACTATTTTACATGAAGGCACACCGTGCCATGGCTAATGATCCATCAACTGTATTTGCAGCCATGAATATTGGCGTAATTATTTTTGGAAGTTTAATTGGTATTTTGGTATTTAAGGAGAAATTGACCAAACTTAATTATTTAGGCTTAACATTAGCTTTGTTATCCATTATTTTAATCACTTTAGCATCCTACTAAAATTAATATACAATGCAAAAATTATCAGCAGCAGATTTAATTATTAATCCCGATGGAAGTATTTATCACCTTAATTTATTGCCTGAAGATATTGCCGATACGGTAATTACAGTGGGCGATTTAGACCGTGTTGGCGAAGTCAGTAAACATTTCGACTCTATTGAACTTAAAAAGGGGAAACGTGAATTTATTACCCACACGGGTTATCTTGGAAAGAAGCGAATTACTGTACTTTCAACTGGAATTGGTACCGATAATATTGATATCGTACTTAATGAATTGGATGCATTGGTTAATGTAGACTTCAATACAAGAACCATTAAAAATGACTTAAAATCACTAAATATTATACGTATTGGCACATCTGGAGCTGTTCAACCTGATATTCCGATGGGTACTATTTTAGCATCAAGCTACGGTTTGGGTTTCGACGCCTTAATGCAATATTACATTCATGAGGTAGCTGGTGATGAGCACAGCTTATTAGATGCGATTAAATCACATTTCTCTCATATTAAAGGAATTAACCCTTATTTAACAGCAGCTGATCAAGGTTTATTGCAAACTATTGGAAAAGATATGAAGCAAGGAATAACGGCAACTGCTCCTGGTTTTTATGCGCCCCAAGGGCGACAAGTACGTGCAAAAAATGCAATTCCAGACTTCATAACACAACTGAATAGTTTCAATGAAGGAAAGCATCGAATTACCAATCTTGAAATGGAAACTGCAGGTATTTATGCCTTGGCTAAAACACTCGGACACAAAGCGCTATCGGTAAATGCAATTTTGGCAAGTCGAGTAAAATTTGAATTTAGCAGTACGCCCAACAAGATCATAGATAAGGCTATTAATATGGTATTAGCGCGATTAAATGAGATTTAATGAGCATTATTAAGCAAACCATTCTGCATTCAATAGATTTTTTTTATCCCCCATTTAAAAAAATTATTGGACTACAAACTTTTAGATATGCAGTTTGTGGTGGAAGTAATGCACTCTTAAATTTGATCATTTTTTCGATTAGCTATAACTTTGTTTTTGTTTATCAAGATTTAAATTGGTTTGGTTTTTCTATTACTAGATATATTGCAGCGTATCTGGTTGCGCTTTCGGTAAGTTTTCCGGTAGGTTTTTGTTTGAATAAGTTTGTAGTTTTTCAACAATCAAATTTAATGGGCAAAACTCAATTGATCAGATATGGTTCTTTGGCCATCACTAATATATTTCTCGATTATTCTTTGTTACATCTATTGGTAGGCTACTGGAAGCTCTGGGCAACCCCTTCGCAAGCCTTTATTATTGTGTTACTTTCGCTAATTAGCTATTTTTATCAAACTTATTTTTCATTCAAAACAGTCGAATAAAACTCATAAATAGTTGAATTTGGATATCCCATTTGGTTAATCCACGTTAATAATCGATCAAATCGATCAACCATTGCTGTTCCAGAATTTTTGCTAATATAGGTTGGAAAGCCATAAGCTTCTTTTCTATTCAAGTTGGTAAACTCCCAAGGATGAAAGTAAATGTTTACATAACCATCCTTTTTATACGTGCTTTTTATTAACTTTTTATAGAACCAAAATGGAAAATTGTGGAAGGAAAGCCAAAATAATGGAATTCTAAAGGGACTAACAGAAGCTGGCAATTGCCAAACTCCTTGTTTTTTAAAATAAGTTCTAGAAACCTTAAGATTATTATATCTGCCAGGCAGCCAAGTTGGATTAATCGAACTATTGTATCCATATCCAGCATTTGCGATTTCTGTTTCATCAACAGGCATCATTCTAGGCATTCTAAAACCATAAATCGACGAACCAAAAAGCGATTCTAATGCTATTTTTGATGCTAATAAATCTTTAGCTTCAAATTTAGAATGATAATAACTGTGTGAAGCCAGTTCATGCCCCTCATTTTTAATTCTTGCGATCACTTCTGGCGCATTTTGGGCAAATATTACTGTAGAAAAAAAAGTAGCCTTAAAGTTGTGCTTCTGGAGCAGATTTAAGATCAAGTTAGTTCCCGTTATCGAAATGGCAATTTGATCTTCAAAAGAAATCATTTTGCCATACTCAAATGGCATATCAAATTCTTCGATATCAAAACTTAATAAAAACACTATTTTAGATTTGGAATATTAGTAGATCGAATAATGTAATTTGGTCTGTTTTTAGTTTGCATAAACATTTTACCAATGTAAATTCCTATAATACCTAAAATGATAAGTTGTAACCCCCCAAAAAAAGCTACTGTAATAATCAATGAAGCCCACCCACTTACTTCTTGTTTGGTATAAAAGGCATACAAAATATACGGGATGTACAATAGGGAAGAAAAGGAGAAGAAAAAGCCCAAATAGGCCGCAGTATGCAAGGGTTTAACACTAAATGAGGTTACGCCTTGTATGGCCAAACGCATCATCCTGCCTAAATTATATTTGCTTACACCAGCAAACCGTTGCTCTGGAACATAATCGATTGCATATTGCTTAAAGCCAATCCATTTAATCAAACCCCTTACAAAAGGATCGTCTTCGCTAAATGTTTTAAAAGCTTCTACCGCAGTTCTGTCAAGTAACCTAAAATCTGCCGTTCCGGGTTCAATTTCTATATCCGATAACGAATTAAGCAACTTATAAAAATATTTAGAAGCTTTTCTTTTTTTAATGGATAATCTTTTATCTTCCTCTCTACGCGTATAAACAATGTCGTATCCTTCCTCCCATTTCTCTAGCATTTGCTTAAATAACTCTGGTGGGTGTTGTAAATCGGCATCCAATGAAATAACGCAATCACCTTTAGCATAATCTAATCCCGCCTTTAAGGCAGGTTGGTGACCAAAATTTCGAGAAAGCTCGATATAAAAAAAATTATCCTTAATTTTTGCTAAACCTTCGATAATATGTAATGTCTTATCGGTACCGCCATCATCAACTACCAAAATCTCAAAATTATAATGTAGTTCATTGAATACCTTTTCGATGCGATCTACAATAACAACAATGTTCTCCTCTTCGTTATGGGCAGGAATAACTACTGAAACTAATCTCTCCATTTTAAAAGTTTATTAAAACACTATATCTACCTGTGTGCAAGGTTAAATCCTTTATAATTTTTATATCAACCTTTAATTCTTCCGATAAAATGATGAAAAAATCTTGATCAATTTGAAGTAATCCACTTTTTTTAATCTTACTGTAATTTGAGAAAACGGCATAGACCAAGAATTTTACAAATTTTAATGTATATCCCTTTTTAATTGCATGTTTAAGAATACTGAAGATATCGCCAACTGTTGAATGTTTTGTTGGAATAATATCGGCTAATAAGCAGCTAAATTTTTGTTTATTGGCAGTTTTTTTTAAAGACAAGAGTAACTCCTTAACTTCTTTTTCACCTTTATAATATTGCAATACGCTCATGAATATAACCCTATCAATTTGATAATCGATAATTAACTGATTATAGATTTCGAAATCATAAACCTTACTTACACTAAAACTAAGGTTCTTTTCAGATTTAAACCTTTGTTTACAGATTTCAATATATTTTTCAGAAATATCCGTACCATGAACCAGCTCGCACTTATCTTTTAAATAATCGATCAAAAATCCTGGTCCACATCCAATATCTAAAAAACGATTTTTAGCGTTAATTGGAAATGACTTTGCTAAACTCTTTGCAAAAAACAAAGTCGATTGCAACATGGTAGAATTGAATTCTGTTGGATTTTCTTTCCAAAATGATTCCCAATTTGAATTTTCTTGATTGCTATTTTGCATGGCCTAATTCTATTTCCTTCTTTGCTTCAAACTTTATAAATAACAATCGATAAGTGATATCGAACCAAATTAAGATACATGGCACTGCTTTTAATGCATAAGGAATTACGTATTGTTGCCTAATAAATTTAGGGAATAGATCGGATGGAGAAAAGCTGGTTAAGATAATGGCAAATATCAATAAAAAGTAGGTGTAACCAGACCTCTCTACTATTGTAAACCAAATGGCCAGGCCAGCAAAACCTATAATATAGGTTGGAGACTCGACATTGGTATTAAATAAAACCAAGCATAGCAATACATAACTTAAAATAAGCATTCTATATTGTTTAAACTCATACATTTTCGTTCTCATCAATGCGATCAGCAATAACAGTCCACCAAAAGCACATCCGTATAAAACATTGATATGTAGGCCAAATGTTTTTCTAATAAAGCCCAAAAATGAAATATCGGCCATTAGGTTTACTTCATTATTCATACTTTTTGAGGTAAGCGAATGAAACCAATCCCGATAACTATTAACGATAAAGGATGGACTTGAAATTACCATTGGTAAGCAAAAAAGAATTATCAACATCAGAGGTAACCACAACATAAAGTTTAGCTTCTTTTTATTGAACAAGAAAAAAGCCAATGCTACAATTCCATATAGTTTTGCCAGCAAACCGACTACGATTACGAAAGCCGCCTTAATAGACTGTTGCTTTTCCATATAAATAAATGACAAAAGAATTAATCCAGTAATACCTACATTAAACTGAAACGAAAACAGTGAGGTTAAACATTCATGAGCACAAATCCATGCGATGATTTTCTGATGCCGTTCTGATAAGGGGAGCTTAAAAATCGCAATCAACAATACAATGGCATTGACTAAATTCCATAGCAACATGCCCAACCAATCTGGTAAAATGGCAAAAGGTGCAATTAAAATAGAAAAAAATGGACCGTAATGATTGCTATCTAAGTAAGCAGTATCTAATTCATACAGTGGTTTTTGTTCCCAAGTATGCCAAAAAACATATTTAAAGATGAGGTAATTGTTAAATGATCCGTTTAGGTATTGCTTTAACGAAGCTACAATTGCCAATAAAATGTAAATACATATAATGGTGCGTTTTTGGAATAAAAAGCGAAGGATAGAATTAAGTGTTAATTTGAGTTGCATTTTAAGTTTTTTCCAATCTTAAAATCTGATCTTGACTTTCTGAAATTTAGATTAGTCGCAATTTGCGGAAAATAAGTTAGTTGTACAACATTTCTGTTACTAAAAATTAAATATTCATTTTTAACTTAAAATAATTTTGTATATAGTAGTTTGTGTATATACTTCATCAGGCCTTAAAATGGTATTTGGAAAATGTGGAATATTAACTGCATTTGGGTGATGCTGCGTTTCTACACAAAAAGCATCAAATTCTTCATAGTTTTTTCCACTCTTTCCATTTCTTACCCCTAGGTATTTTGCAGTATATAAATGTGCCACTGGTTCTGTGGTGTAAACCAACAAAGTTAACCCGCTAGTTACCTCCGTTGTTTTACTGGCCAATGTTAGGGCACCATATTCTTTATCTAGCACATAAGTTTGGTCATATCCATTTTCCTCGTCCCAGCCCTCCGCTATAGCTTTGCCACTTCTAAAATCGTGATGTGTATGAGTTACGTCTACCAAATTTCCAGTAACTACATGATTTTCATCCTGTTCCAAAAAATTAGATGCGGGCATTTGATGGATATATTTCATTATTTTATCGCTATTGGCTGACAAATTAAAATAGCTATGATGTGTTAAATTAATCGGTGTAGCCTCATCGGTATCAGCTTGATAAGTTAAAATCAGCTCGTCGTTATTGGTAAATTCAAATGTAAGCTGAATGGCTAAATCGCCAGGAAAATGCTCCTCGCCATCGAGGCTATAATATTGGAAAGTTATCTTTGGGTGTGGATGATCAGAGATTGCGATGATGTCCCATACTTTTCTGTCAAAACCAATATTTCCACCGTGTAAATAACTATCCATCTGATAATCTACCCCATCGACGTTAAACTTTCCGTCTTTAATTCGGTTGGCATATCGGCCTATAATTGCACCTAAATAGGGATAGTTGGCTAAATATACGGGATCGATATAATCCTGAAATTGATCAAAGCCCAAAACAATGTCTTGTGCCTCACCTTTTGCATTTTTGACAATAAATTTGTTAATTATTGTTCCATAATTAAATATTTTAACAAAACTACCTTTATCATTGTGCAACTCAACTGCAATTACTTCCTTTTTATCTACAAAAATCCCTGTATTTATCTGCTTTATTTCCATAAAATTGTATCTTAGTCCGACGCCTAAATTACGAATATACGTTATCAATTTGGCAATTAAATATGATTTATGGAGCAACAACTCATCGATAGATTTACAGCACAATATCATCAAAAACCTGTGTCCAGTTATTTTGCGCCTGGAAGGGTAAATTTAATAGGAGAACATATCGATTATAACGGCGGTTTAGTTATGCCTTGTGCAATAACTGCGGGAACATGGTTATTAATGGCACCAAATAACGATCAAGTTATTCGGTTTAGTAGCGTCAACTTTGAGGAAATAGGGAGTTTTAACATTCAGCATTCGTATCAAAAAACGGGACATCAGTGGTACAACTATCCACTAGGCGTTTTTCATGAGCTCCAAAAATTCGATTGGATGGCTAGTGGATTAGACTTGTTGTATTTTGGAAATATCCCAATCGGCTCGGGTTTATCGTCATCAGCTTCTATTGAGGTGCTAACCGCTTTTGCTTTGAACGATTATTTCAGTTTAGGTCACGATAAATTGGAGTTGGTAAAACTCTCAAAAAGAGTAGAAAATGATTTTATTGGTGTAAATTCTGGCATCATGGATCAGTTTGCCATCGCGTTTGGAGAAACAGACAAAGCAATTGTTTTAAACTGTGATAGCTTGAAATATAAAATGGTTGAGTGTAATTTAGGCGATTATATATTAGCGATTATCAACACCAATAAAACCCGTAAACTAGAGGAATCTAAATATAATGACCGTGTTGCAGAATGCGAAGAAGCGTTATTGGCACTTCAAAAAGAAATTAAAATTGCCAACTTATGTGAATTAACCGCAGAGAAATTTGCTTTACACAGTCATCTTATTACAGATGAAAGCATATTAAAAAGAGCCACTCACGTGATTAAAGAAAATGATCGCGTTCACTTGGCCGCTAAAGCGTTAAATGCGGGGGAGCTAGCAGAGTTTGGTCGACTAATGTATGCTTCTCATCAATCCCTAAAAGAACTATATGAAGTTTCGGGTAAAGAACTAGATGCTGTGGTTGATTTTTGCCATGATTACGAACATGTAATTGGTGCTAGGATGACGGGTGCTGGTTTTGGAGGATGTGCAATTGCTTTATTAAAAAAAGGACAGGAGGAAGACTTCGCAAAGCAATTAACGGATAATTATGTAGCTAAAATTGGTTATCCGGCAGCAATCTATATTCATGGAATCGGAAATGGCGTGACTAAACTTTGACAACTTTCTTTGCACCTGGCTATAAAGTGAACTTTGACAACTTTCTTTGCACCTAGCTATAAAGTGAACTTTGACAACTTTCTTTGCACCTGGCTATAAAGTTGTCAAAGTAAAAACTTCCTTAAATGAAAAAATTAAAATTAGACGAACTTAATCGCGTAGCGGTAGCAGAATTTAAACAACAAGA
>JACMOW010000114.1 GCA_014377775.1 Pedobacter sp.
CATTAAGGTATATGCTATTGGTATAGAAAGAAAAGACCTCGAAAATTTATTCCTAGACATTACTTCAAAAAATTAACCGAGCTTGCGAGCTCATTGATACCACTCAAATCATAAACACAAATCAATAACAATTATGCGCTCACTATTTGTTTCGCTAAACTCCGAGTTTTATAAATCCAGGAAAACGCTTGCCTTTTGGAGTGCTATTTTACTCCCTTTAGTAATTTGTATTTTAATGAGCTGGGGCTTTGTTAGTCAGGCTACAAAATTAGCCAATGATCCTGCTGCTGTTTTATGGTTTAGATATATTTCTGCTATTCTGGGTGTAATGGGCGTATTGCTGTTACCCGTATTGGTTATTTACAACACATACGCTATCACCAATATGGAATACAAAGGCGATACTTGGAAAAGTTTATTTTCTTTACCCCTACCTAAACTATCCATTTACACCAGCAAGTATATTTATGTCGTATTTCTAACTTTTTTAACCATGTTTTTGTTTGCTGTATTCATTATCGGATCAGGACATGTAATACAGGCCATAAAACCAACATTAGAATTTAGCGATTACAATCCAAACACCATTATTATTAAATTTTTTGGAAAACTATTTTTGTCATCTATTGGCATTATTTCTATCCAGTTTTTAATGAACCTCATTTGGTCTGATTTCTTAAAACCTTTTGGAATTGGATTTTTAATGACCATAATGGGCATCATTACCGCCAGTGTAAATTGGAAATATGTAGATTATTTACCTTATGCTTATCCCAACCTAACCGTTACCAAAATTATGGCTACAAAAGGTGATATCAACAAAATGATCGTTTTTGACCAAGGAATTTACAATAGTTTAATTTGCGGAGCCGTAGTTTTTGTGATTGGGTATTTTATTGTGGCGAAGAAGACGATCAAATAAGTGTCTATCTCCCTGCTCTCGGAATAATCACCAAACTCTCGTGCCCAACATCATCAACAGATTGTACACCAAAGATATAATTATCCTTTGAGTAAGCTAAAATTGCTGCATTTGTTTTCACAAAAAACTTTCGTTCCCACATGGTACTGCTGGTTTCGCGCATCAAAACATAATATCCTGCTGGTGCTTTCCCTTTTGGCAAATCCCACTTTAAAGCTGTTTTATTTGTTAAACCTGCGGTTAATACCACTACATTTTCTGGTTCTTGGCAAGACCAAGCTAAATTGGCCATGACCGATAAATTCATACGTGTTACCTTTTGCAAATAGGTATAATCTACATATTCCGGCAAATCGCCAAACTTAAAGCCATTTTCAGTTCTCACATCTTGGTGCTGACGGTTAAAATCTTCGTTCATTTCGGTAATGCGTACCGCTGCAAAACCTGCTGTAGAAAATGGCGTATGATCGCCACCTCTTAAATAACGATCTTTACGGTAAATCAATTTAACTTCCAATTGATCTACATAACGTTCTGCTACTTCCTTAATGTATCTCGCAGCCTGACGTGCCTTTCCATCGTTTTCTGTTCCAGCTACCCCACCTTCACTAAATACCCTCACACTTTTATTGTCTTTGATGTCGGTTTCCATTCCGTACGAATTGCCCACAATATCATTATTCATCAATAAATGAACATTCCAACCTTCCTCTTTAGCTCGTTTGGCTAAGTTGGTAGCGCCATATAAACCTTGCTCTTCACCTACCATGGCTACAAAAACGATGGTAGCACTAAACTTTTGCTTGCTCATAATACGGCACATTTCTAGTACTACGGCTACGCCGGATGCATCATCATTTGCTCCAGGAGAAAAATCTTTAGCATTCATTACATCGGTAACTCTCGAGTCGTAATGGCCCGAAAGCATTAGCATTCTTTTATCATTCGGGTCTGTTCCTGGTAAAATGGCCATTACATTTTTAAGCACAACGGGCGCCGTAATTCTTCTGCCATCAGCCGGCTGGGTAAAAGTATCGTAACTCACTTGCAGTCTTCCGCCACTAGCGGCACCATATTTTTCCAATTCAGTTTTAATCCAAGTTCTGGCTGCGCCAATACCTATGGTTTTACTAGTTGTATCGCTTAAAGTATGTCTGGTTTGAAAAGAAACTAGTTTTCTGATTATAGCTTCTAAATTAGTTGATGAAACTTCATTCAGCATGTTGCTGATGTTCGAATCTTTAATTTCAGTTTTTTGCGCAAATAAGCTAGTCATACACGATAGTGTACAAAAGAGTAAGATACTGAGGGTTTTGATTTTAATCATAAAAAGCATGTGTAAAAATATGAATAGAAAGGTACAACTATTTAGCATTACTAGTAAATTCACCAACAACAACGTTACTTAAATTTATTAAACTAACAATTATGATGAAAAAATTTACTTTTAGTGCAGTTGCCCTTGGCTTATGTTTTTCTGCTTTTGCACAAGAGCCTATAAACTCTGCTATTGTGCAAAAAATTAGAACCGAAGGCTTAGATAAATCGAAGGCTATGGATATTGCCTATCATATAACCGATGTTGCCGGACCGCGTTTATCGAACTCGCCGGGATTAAAAAGAGCACAAGATTGGGCAGTTAAATATTTCAAAGAAATGGGCCTTGAAAATGTACACCTAGAGGCGTGGGGCGATTTTGGTAAAGGATGGCAAGTTGATAAATATTATGCGGCGACCACCTTACCTTTCTACCGCCCAATAATTGCTTCGCCTAAAGCATGGACACCAGGTACAAACGGACCAATTAAATCTGAAGTAGTTTTAATTAAAGCCGATACAATTACCGATCTAGCAAAATACAAAGGCAAATTAAAGGGTAAAATTGTAATGATCGAGTCGGTTATGACCCAACCTTTAAAGGGTTCGTATACGGCTGATGTAACTAGATATACGGATGAGTCTCTAGAAAAAATGGCTGCGGCTCAACCCCAAGCTGCTCCTGGAGTGGGGCGCCAAGGCGCTAATGCTGGTGGCAACCAACGTGCAATGATGATGAGAATGATGAGCATGAGAGCAGGGATTGACAGTATGTTATTGGCCGAAAAAATTGGCCTAAAATTAACATACGCCCGTGGCAGTTACGGTACTTTCTTTACCAGCAATGGCGCTTCTTACAAATTAGATGCTAAACCTGTAAACCCAGAATTAGAAGTAAGTAGTGAAGATTATTTGCACATTTTGCGTTTATTACGCGGCGGAGAAAAAGTGGAATTAGAAGCAGAAGTTAAAACATCGTTTTACGATAAAGACCCTAAAGGATACAATGTAATTGCCGAAATTCCTGGAACCGATCCTACCCTAAAAAGTGAGATTGTAATGCTGGGTGGACATTACGATTCGTGGCATTCGGGTACAGGTGCAACTGATAATGCTGCAGGCTCTGCAGTAATGATTGAGGCCATTCGCATTTTAAAGGCGATAGATTTCAAACCAAAACGCACCATTCGAATTGCACTTTGGAGTTCAGAAGAGCAAGGTTTATTTGGATCAAGAGGCTATGTAAAATCGCATTTTGCTGACCCTGCAGATATGAAACCAAAAGCCGAGCACGAAAAATTAAGTGCTTATTATAACTTAGATAACGGAACTGGAACCATTCGTGGTGTATATTTACAAGGTAATGCTGCAGTTAAAGATATTTTCCAAACTTGGTTAACTCCTTTTGCAGATTTAGGCGCCAAAACAATCACCATTAGCAATACAAGTGGTACCGATCATCAGGCTTTTGATGGTGTTGGTTTACCCGGTTTCCAATTTATTCAAGATCCAATGGACTACAATCCACGTACCCACCATTCTAATCAGGATGTTTTTGATCGTTTAGATGGAGAAGATTTGAAAAAATCGGCAACTATTGTTGCCTCTTTCGTTTATCATACTTCCGAGCGTGCGGAGAAATTGCCACGTAAAACAATGCCTACACCACAAGCTCCTCGCTAACAGTAGCATTTCGCAAGATTTAGTAGCTTTGACAAAACACTGTGCATTTATGCCAGTATTTTGTCAAAGCTTTATTATGTGGTTTTAAACCCGTCCTTCTTACATTCACCATCTGTATCATTAATCAACCTAAAAAGGTGCGCCATTAACAGGCTTAACCAAGTTGTACCATTAATTGTTCATTTTATGAAAACGGTAATTAAGTGCATATAGTACCC
>JACMOW010000015.1 GCA_014377775.1 Pedobacter sp.
CGAAGGAATGCCATAACTTGTAGCCACAATCGCATCCAATTGGTTTTTCTCCATTAAATCGGTAATGATTTTTTTAGACGAATTAACCTTTGCCAGCGCTTCTTTATAGGCTGCACTATCTAAATCGGGTGCTTTGTCACTCGCTTCTAAAGTTTCTTGTTTAAAATAGGGCATGGCGGTGCTTGAGTTTGCCTTATTGAAGGCGATAACATCACTTAATGTTTTTACTTTAGCGTTTGCTGTGGCTAAATAAGCATTTACGCCCGCTTTAAATTCAGGCTGTAAAACACTTGCACCAGCAATTGCACGCATCTCTTTTTGCAATTCTATTTCTATAATTTGAGCACCAAGTTCTTTTAATTTTTCAATTGCTGCTTTATATAAGGCTACTACGCCCTCATGCCCAGTTAAAAATGATTTCTCGATTCCAATTCTTTTTCCTTTTAAGCTATCTTTTTTCAAAAATACCGTGTAATCGGGATAAGTTTTACCAGTGCTACCTAAAGTAGCTTCATCCTGTGCATCAACGCCAGTTAGGGCAGATAATAGAATAGCTGCATCCGTAACCGTTCTGCACATTGGCCCAGCAGTATCTTGTGTTTTAGAAATGGGAATAATGCCGCTGCGGCTCCATAAACCAACGGTAGGTTTAAAACCCACTACGCCACTATAAGAAGAAGGCGCAATGATAGAACCATTGGTTTCGGTGCCAATGGCGATAGCACATAAGTTTGCAGATACTGCCGAGCCAGAGCCAGAACTCGATCCACTCGGACTACGATCTAAAATATATGGGTTTTTTGTTTGTCCACCTCGGCTGCTCCAGCCGCTGCAGGGGCGTGTTGACCTAAAGTTTGCCCATTCGCTTAAATTTGTTTTACCCAAAATTACAGCCCCTGCTTCACGTAATTTTTTAATGATAAAGGCATCCGCCGATGCGATATTGCCCACTAAAGCCAATGAACCTGCCGTGGTTTGCATTTTATCGCCAGTGTTAATGTTGTCCTTAATTAATATAGGAATGCCATGCAAAGGCCCTCTCGTTTTGCCTTGTTTACGCTCTGTATCCATCTCAGCTGCAATAGCCAATGCATCTGGATTGAGCTCAATCACTGCATTTAACTTCGGTCCGCTTTTATCAATTTGTGCAATGCGCTTTAAATAAAGTTTGGTTAATGATTTAGAAGATAGCTTTCCAAGCTGCATTTGTGCCTGAAGTTCATTGATGGTGGTTTCGCTGAGTTCAAAATTATCGGCAAAATCTGCATTATCGGTGATAGCTAAGGATAGGGGCAATGCGGCTGCCGAAAAACTTAAAGTTGATAAAACGCTTGCAGCTGCGCCATTTTTTAGGAAATTTCTTCTATTCATGATGTGGGTGTAATGAGGAATAAATATAGTGATAAATTGGAATTAAATCGTCGCTTCTTTAGCATGTAAGGACAAGATTTTTGGATAAATTATACCTTTAAAGTATAATTCGAATAATTCTTTTGCATACTATTGCAATTAAAAAATAAAATTAGGATATTTGCATCCTCTAAAATTATACGAATAAATAAAAATCATGTAGCTGCCGTGGGTACAATGCCCACAAAAAGCAATAAAATGCTTACGATAGCTTCATAAACATAAAAAAATATAGAAATGAAAAAAGATTTGCACCCAACTACCTACAGATTCGTAGTATTCAAAGATATGTCTAACGAGTATCAGTTTTTAACTAAATCTTGTGTAGAAACAAAAGAAACCGTTAAATGGGAAGATGGTAATGAGTATCCACTATACAAATTAGAGATTTCTCATACCTCACACCCTTTTTATACAGGTAAAATGAAATTGGTTGATACTGCAGGTCGTATCGATAAATTTAAAACACGTTACGCTAAAAAATAATTTTAGCCGTAAACTAAATAATTTGAAAGTCCCGATGCATTGCTCGGGACTTTTTTTATTTTTGTTGCTTATGATGATCAATTTATTTGATGACAATGCCTGGCTATCGCTTAGGCCATTAACTTTTACCCGTCCGGTAGCGGATTTAAGA
This sequence comes from Pedobacter sp., assembly GCA_014377775.1. Lineage (GTDB taxonomy): Bacteria > Bacteroidota > Bacteroidia > Sphingobacteriales > Sphingobacteriaceae > Pedobacter. The sequence continues at coordinate 2,048 of JACMOW010000015.1, forward strand.
TTGGGTATTTTAACCATTGCCGAAAAATGGGCAAAACACTTAAATGCCGATTTTGGGTATGTTACGCAAGATTACCTAAGCACAAAGTATCCTTCCGCAAATGCAGAACTATTTATTAATGGGGCGGTTTGCCCCGATGAGGAGCTATTGAACGCAATAACCAATCTTAATTTAGAGGAGGTATTGATAAAAGATACCCTCGTAATTGCCTATCGTACTGAAGAATTTAACATTGATTATCTTACTGCCTTAAATAAACTCAAAAATATTAGCTATACCGCTACTTTTGTACACCTGCAATTTCCAGAGGATATATTTAGAAACAACCATATCGAATTGGTTAAAGATTTTAACCATTTAACCAAAGGTAGAACCTCAGCTAAGTTAAGCAGTACCAATACCTTTTTGGGCGACCAGTTTTTTGCCGAAGAAGGTGCAAAAGCCGAATGTGCTACTTTTAACAGTTTGCAAGGGCCAATTTACCTTGGTAAAAATGCCGAAGTGTGGGAGGGATGCCACATTAGAGGTTCTTTTGCGTTGTGTGATAATTCTCAGGTTAAAATGGGAGCAAAAATATACGGACAAACGACCATCGGTCCACATAGTAGGGTAGGTGGTGAAATTAACAATGCTGTAATTTGGGGCTACTCTTCAAAAGGCCATGAAGGCTATTTGGGTAATGCAGTATTGGGGCAATGGTGTAACATAGGTGCCGATAGCAACAATTCGAACCTCAAAAATAATTATGCTGACGTGAGACTTTGGGACTACGAAAAGGAGAGCTTCCGTAAAACGGGATTACAATTTTGTGGATTAATTATGGCCGATCATGCCAAATGTGCCATTAATACCATGTTTAATACGGGTACCGTTGCTGGCGTAAGCGCTAATATTTTTGGCGCTGGTTTTCCCCGTAATTTTATACCCGATTTTGCTTGGGGTGGCTCTCATGGCTTTGAAGTGTATAGCTTAGCGAAAATGCTCGAAACGGCAATTAAAGTGTATGAACGAAGGA
>JACMOW010000115.1 GCA_014377775.1 Pedobacter sp.
GGCCAGATCGTCAACATTGTAATAATGATCACTCATTTGTTATTTAGTTTTAGTTTTAGGATTAACATTTTTAACCAGCTAAAAGTTTCATGTCTGCTCTGGTATCATTGTCTGAAAACAAAAAAATGACCTGCTTCAGCATATTGTGTTTGTTTAAAGATTATCTGTGACTTGATTTTTTAAACGATGTTAATCAATTGAGAAGATTAACCCTGTGTTTGTTTTTTTTACTTAAACAAGCTAATGGAATTGCAATAGAAAAGTAGAGACATTTTAGGCAGCTTCTATTTTATTTTTCACCATTTCTTTTTCGGCTTGAACTGGTGTTAGCTATAATCCAATCTTTCCAGCTTTAGTGTATTAAAATAATAACAGAAGAATATTTTCAAAGAAAAAAAACGTTACTGAGCTATGTTTAAACCTAAATTGGATGGTCAGTTTCAGTAAAATATCCAGTGAAGGCGCTATTTGCAATTTTTTTTTTAGAGTGTCGGGTTAAAAAATGATTACTAATAGGTAAAATATTCATGAATATTAAGCGCAATGTACTCTAGTTTTGATAAACGTTAAATTGACATTTATTATTTTAAACCTAACCAAAAACTATGAACCTAAAATTTAAACTTTCTTTGAGTCGCTTATTTGGAATAATTGCTATTCTGTTAATTCCGTGGCATGCCTATGCACAAACCATGATTACTGGGACGGTAAAAGACAGTAAGGGACTTGCTGCACCTGGAGTTTCTGTAGTGCAGAAGAATACTAGGAACGGAATTTCAACAGATGGAAATGGAAAATTTACATTAACGTTGAGGGCAGATGCGCCTGCCGTACTAATCATAACTATGGTCGGATTTATGACTAAAGAAGTGGCCGTAAACGGCAAAACCGTGTTAACCATAGATATGCAGGAAGACCCAAAGTCTTTAAATGAAGTGGTGCTTATCGGTTACCAAAACATCCAAAGAAAGAAAACAGCTGGTGCAATCTCTTCTGTTAAGGGTAAGGATTTCGAAAATACCCCCTACTCTACTTTCGATTCGATGTTGCAGGGGCGTGTTGCAGGTTTAACCGTACTAAGTACATCAGGCGAGCCTGGAGGAAGTAATATTGTAAACATTAGGGGCAGTACAAGTGTAGTATTAGGCCAAAGTTCTTCACCGCTGTACGTAATCGATGGGGTGATTTACGATGTTAATGACATCGGTTCTGCTTACGGCAGTAACCCATTGCAAGCGATTAATCCAAATGATATCGAATCGGTCGATGTATTGAAGGATGCATCTGCAGCCGCCGTTTATGGTGCCAGAGCGTCTAACGGAGTAATTATTGTTAAAACAAAAAGAGCAGCAATAGGTGCACCTCCTCAAATCAGAGTGTCCACTTATTTTGGGGTCGCCAATAAACCGGCCTTAAAACCGATCCAAACTGGAACAGCTGAAAGACGTTTAAAAATGGATCTGTTGTATGGTGGAAATGGTAGTTATACGCAACTAGGTAATCTTAACATGATGCTAACCGATAGTTTAAATACTGCTTTTAATAACAATACCGATTGGCAGGGATTATTCCTTCAAACTGGATTAATTAGCAATGCAGATGCAAGTATTGCTGCCGCTACAGAAAATTATTCGTATCGATTTTCATTTAATCGTTTTAGTGAAGAAGGCGTAATGAAAGGTTATGATTTTAGTAGAATTACACCTAGTTTATTTGTTCAGGTAAACCCAACTAAATCATTACAGGTTCAAACCAACCTATTTGTTGGCTTAACTAAAGCTAAACACGGACAAGGAGATCAAACTAAGTATCCCTTTACCACATGGGGTTTCCCATCGTCTTTTTGGAAAATTGGCACCACCGAAGAAGAATTGTATAGTGGACGATATGATGAGCTAAGAGACGATGATAGAACTACCAGTCTTAATGGAAATACTTCCGCTCAATACACGATTATATCTGGACTGAACTTAAAAAGTACAATTTCGTATAATATCAATAACAACACCAGAAGTTATTTCAAACCAAATTTGCTAAGCAACAGTGGGCAAAATGAAGCTTATGGCTATATTTATCAAAATAATCGTTGGGAATTAGAAAACACATTAAATTATGCCAAATCGCTAAAAAGTGGACATAATTTTAATGCGGTTGTGCTTTATGGAATGGAGAAAAATGTAAGCAATAACACATACAGTAGTAGTGTGGGAAATTCGGATGCGGTAAAAACGGTTAACGGCATTGCATCTGGAGCAAATCTTTTTACACAAAATACCATTCAAGAGCGAGCAAGATTATCGTGGATGGGTAGTTTTGTGTACGATTACAAAGGCAAATATTTAATGCAGGCGGTTTATAGAACCGATGCTTCATCGAGATACAGTGCAACAAATAGATGGGGGGCATTTCCTTCCATTTCGGCCGGATGGAATGTTTCTGAAGAAAAATTCTTTAGTCCTTTCAAAAAGCTGGTTTCTTATCTCAAATTTAGAGCAAGTTATGGTATTACTGGAAACGATCCCGGTGCTTACTATGCACAGTACCAGACCTTAGTAACAGATGCTTCTTATCCCTCATCTGCTCTGGCAAATGGGCAGGGTGGAGCTCAAACCACTTACAATGGCACACAGATATTATATCCAAATTATTTCAGCCCTGCTTCTGCCCCAACCATTAGTTGGGAAAGAAGTCCTCAATTTAATGCAGGTGTAGATTTAGGTCTTTTTAATGACAGAATATCGTTAGCTGCAGAATATTATGTTCGAGATTCGAAAAATAAAGTTTTTGATGTCGCTGTTCCAATTACGACTGGTTACTCCTTAACCTCAAACAATTATGTAGATCTTCGTAATACTGGGGTAGAATTAAGTGTAAACACACGCAATTTGGGAACAAAATCGAAAATGCAGTGGAATACAAATTTCAATATTGCGTACAATAAAAACTATGTTACCAAACTTCCAAACGGGGGTAGAGATTTCACATTTGGACCTCCTTGGATGCAACAGACCCTCAGCGTAGGCGAGCCGTTATTTACCTATAAAGTATGGGAAGTTAGAGGAATTTATTCTAAAGAATCGGATGTTCCTGTTGATCCACTTACCGGTAAAAGAATTACCCAGTTTGGTGGTGGTCAATTTAGTGCAGGAGACCCAGCAAGGGTAGATCAGAATGGAGATTATAATATTGATTATAACGATAATATCTCGTTTGGTAATCCAAATCCAGATTGGGTAGGTGGACTAAACAACTCTTTCTCTTATAAAGGCTTTACGATCGATATTCTAGCAACCTTTATCTCAGGACGCAAACTTCGTAATGGTTATTTGTCTGATAAATTTCAAGACGCTGGAACAAATAATCCATATTCGTTATGGGGGCCACGTTCCGGACCTGCTTCAAACTTTAATGTCGCCGATTTCTGGGCCAAGCCTGGTGATGTTGCAAAATATCCAGGCTTAATTACTAATAATGTTGACAAATGGCACATTGGTCAGAGCATGTATATTGAAGATGCCAGTTTCTTTAGAATTAAAAATGTAAGACTAGGGTACTCGCTTCCAGAAAAAGTTTCTAAAAGGCTTGGTATTCGATTAATCAGATTTTATGGGTTATTAGACAATGTAAAAGTATGGTCTAGATCTACAGTTCCTGATCCTGAAGCGGTTGGTATTGATGGATACTCTTCTGGTAATGATTATCCCATCCCTAGGAAATATACATTCGGTTTGGATTTAACTTTCTAAATAAAATAAAAATGAAAAAAATAACAATATATATTATTTGCATTATTGCAATAAGCACATTAGCTTCTTGCAAAAAATTCCTAGATGAAAAGCCGATAAGCGAGTCGACAGATTTAACCTTTTGGAAAAATGAAAAGGATGCAGATCAAGGGGTTGCTGCAGGATATGCTTTATTGAGAAAAACCTTAAATAAGGCAGATGGAATTGCTTTTTATGCATATGGTGATTTACCAACAGACGAATTTACAACCAACCAATGGAGATATAATGATATGTCGAGTGTAAATTGGTCGATATCAGTACCAAGATCTGATACATGGGATAGAATGATGCAAATGCGACGCTACGATACTTTTTATAGCGCAATAGATCAGGCCAATCGTTGCATTAAGTTTATCCCAACCATAAGTGAAGATAAATTTTCGAAACTTGCAACTAAAAATAATTTATTAGGCGAAGCTTATTTTCTTAGGGCCTTTAATTATTTCTACATGGCCAGAATATGGGGTGATATTCCTTTAATATTTGAATCGGGTATTATAACTGAAGCAGTGGACATTCCTCGTGCTAAAGAGGCCGACGTGATTGCACAGTGCATTAAAGATGTAAATATAGCAATAGGCTTATTAAATTGGAATTATGAAAACAGCAATAATAAGGCGGTAAGAGCTAATAAAGGAGCCGCATATGCTTTATTAGCTCACATCTATGCTTGGAAGGGTGATTATACCAATTGCAATATGGCTACAGATCAATTGCTTAATCAAGGATTTTATCAATATGTAGATCGCAACAATTATCTCAATATTTTTAAGGGCAAATCTACCGAAGGTATTTTTGAAATTGCACAAAGTGATGAAAATGAGGGCAATGTAAATGGAATTTCTTTTTACACTTTAAAAGCCCCTTACTTAACCACCATTACTAACAACGCAGGGTTTAGCATTAATACGGCAACACTCGATAACCTTTACAACAGGAATACGAACGATAAAAGATTCACGAATGCTTTTGCGCTAACCTCTACTACCGATCCGATTTGCATTAAATATGCAAACATTACTTATGTGAACGGTAATAATGTAATTACTCCAGTTGCCCATAACAACATTATCGTTTTTAGACTAGCAGATATTAAATTACTTAAAGCCGAAGCACTTGCTGCTTTAACGCAATATGAGGCAGCTAAAGTGGTGTTAAACGAAGTACGTCAACAGGCAGGATTGACAGCATGGAGCGGTACCGATGCGAATCTGTTCGAAGGCATAATAGACGAACGGGGGCGTGAGCTTTTCTTAGAAGGGCATCGCTTTTATGATCTTGTTAGATTAGGAAAAAGGACAGGTATTGTAAAATTTGGAAATAATAAAATCACTAAATCAGACTTCGATGCTGGTAAATATTATTGGCCATTAGACCCGGCACTCTTACAAATTAATAAAAAGCTAACTCAAACTCCATTCTGGAGCTCTAAGATGTAAAGATTATGAAAAATAAACTACTCTATTTTTTTATATGTAGCCTAGGGCTAGCCTATTTTACAAGCTGTAAAAAAAGTAATTACTTAACAGATGGTGGGTTAACGGAGGTAAAAACAACATTGTCCACCTACGACTACTTAAAACAGCATAAGTACCACCTATTCGATACCTTGATCATGGCAATAGATCATTATAAGCTTAAGGATGAAGTAAATAGTGCAGCAACCTTTTTTGCGCCCACCAATTATTCTATCAATAGGTATCTTAAAATAAAAAGAGATTCGGTACAAAGAATAAACGAAAACAATAAGTTTACATTAACAGACATGTATAAAAATTTAACTGCTGATTCGTTACGAATTTACATGACCAAATCTAAAGTTGAATTAACAAGTGCGCCATTACAGGTTACCATGATGCCCAATTTTGGCAATACACAAACTGCCGTGCAGCGTGTATTGCAGCCAAAACCTAGTGAATCATGGTCGTCGGCACCTATTTATTATTTATTCTATATAAAAGTTAGGGGCGGTATAGATCTACCAAATTCAGTTTTACTGCCAAACGATCCAAATATCGATCTAAAAGCTCAGTGCCAGACTACAGGCATCGAACCATCGTCTGGGGGTATATTACATGTTTTAAGTAACACACATACATTTATTAGATTTTAAGATGAAAAGAAATTATATATATTCATGTCTTTCCATGGTTGCTTTTATGGCAGTTTTATATGGATGTGCAAAAGTAGACAAAGGCTTCATAAGCGATTACATGTATTATTCGCCATTAACGGCTACTCAAGGAAATGTAACCACTTCTAAGTCGTTAGAACTCGACGGAAGTTCGAGCCCTGTTACCATTAAACTATTGGCTGTTAGAAATTTGACTACTGGAAAAGACGCACCGGAGCTTCTTAAAGAATACATTATTAAACAGTTTAATGCCCAAATTACCGTGGCCGATTCAACTGTGGCATTAGTGAACAAAAAAATCATAGATAAACCCTCTGTTCCGCTAACCGTAAGTGAAATCGGTGGACGAATAGCCCTATCGCAGGCAACTTCTTACATTCCAACCGGCGATTATGTAATCGATGTTCAGGCAACTAATGTAAAAGGCACTCGTATCCTGTTAAATGCATGTAGAATAAAGTTATTGCCTAAATCACATTATGCTATAAGTACGAGCCCATTTTATACCACTTCAGATGTTGGATCGGAAACTGGATTTACGGCCACTAATTTTCTGCCGATTACCGTTACGCACAATGCAATAGGTCCTAATAAAATTATCTTTAAGTTTTTAGATAAAAATGGTGCTGTGTTTAACGCCGCTGCTGGAGAGATTGTAACCCGTGGGGATCGTGGTAACATGTCGCAGATGAACCCTTATTTTCCTGTGGTAAGAACAACCACGGGATTAGAATGGGAGTTTTTAGAGCTGCCTAATGGCTTCCCCATAAAAGATGGAAATAATGGAACGGGTAACTATTATCGTATTCCAGGTCAGTTTACAGTAGAAAACAGAAATGCAAATCCAGTATTCTTCGATTTTAAAGTGTTCTCTGCAGGTACTTATACAGTAACTGTTCAAATACCAGCGATTACGCGAAAACCGTA
>JACMOW010000116.1 GCA_014377775.1 Pedobacter sp.
AATGCGATCTGTGATAAACAAAGTATTATCGTTGATATAAATTCTGTATTTTTGAGCCATGTATAATAAAAGTGATATTGAATTAAAGGTAGCTGAATTTTTATTACAAATTAAAGCAATTAAATTACAACCTAATAATCCATTTACCTGGGCTTCGGGTTGGAAATCTCCAATTTATTGTGATAATCGCATTACATTGTCACATCCATCGGTTAGAACATATATCCGCCAAAAATTATCACAACTTATTCAAGAGGAATATGGTGCTGTTGATGTGATTGCAGGTGTAGCTACTGCGGGAATTCCTCAGGGTGCTTTGGTAGCGCAAGAATTGGGATTACCTTTTATTTATGTAAGAGCAAAAGCGAAAGAACACGGCACGGGGAGCTTAATTGAAGGCGAGATTATAGAAGGTCAGCGTGTAGTGCTAATTGAAGATTTAATATCCACAGGAAAAAGCAGCTTACAAGCTGTTGATGCGCTGCGCGCAGCAGGTTTATCTGTAGCAGGTTTAGTCGCAATTTTTACTTATGGTTTTGATGAAGCAGATAAAAACTTTGTAGCTAAAAAATGTAGGTATTCGACTTTATCAAACTACCAAACGTTAATTAAATATGCTGCAGAACATAGTTTTATAGCACAAAATGATATCGATTTATTGAACAAATGGCGACAAAATCCGGCCGAATGGGGTAAGGAAATAGAGCAAATAACATCACAAGCATGACCATAATAGAAAGTACTGTAGAAGTTAATTTACCCCTAGAAAATGTATATGCTTTTCTTTCGGATTTGAACAATCATCAACAATTAATGCCCGAAAATATTTATAATTGGTCTTCAACAACTGATGAAGCTAGCTTTACCATTGAAAATATGGCAAAACTTGCAATTAAGATCTCAAACCGAATTGAAAACCAAGAATTAACCGCCATACCTACAGAAAAACCACCTTTCGATGTAGAATTAAAATGGACAGTTGCCGCAAATGAAAATGGTTCAGTAACCGCTACACATATCATCACTGCCGATTTAAATATGATGATGAAAATGTTAGCCGCTGGGCCTCTTCAAAAATTAGCAGACTATCAAACGCAAAAATTAAAAGAAATCTTAGGGTAAGCTATACTTGTTCCTTATTCCATTTTTAATACCTTAGTTAGAAATAATCTGTTTATAATGATTCTAACTAAAGTATTAAAAATCTTTGTCTCTCTGATGTGCATTTGTTCTTTCTTTAACACTTATGCGCAATCTCTTGCAAGTACATCTGGCTTAAAAACAGAATATTTAAACCATCCTATTGGACTAGACAATCCATATCCACGCTTTACATGGAAAATGGTAGATACTAGAAATGGTGCTAGGCAAACTTCTTTTCGAATTATGGTAAGTACCGATTCGGTAGGTTTAACTTTGGGAAAAGCGATACAATGGAATACCAGATGGTTGCAAACTAACTTCGCTTTAAAAACATACGGTGGCAAAGCACTAAAAGCTTTTACTAAATATTATTGGCGACTGGATATTACAGATCAATTTCATGCTAAATCCTTAAAATATAAGATTTCAAGTTTCGAGATGGGTATGATGAACATCAAAAACTGGCAAAGTTCATGGATTTCTGACCATGAAAATTTAAATATAAAACCTGCTCCCTACTTTAGAAAAACTTTTGAAACAATAAAGAAGATTAAATATGCCCGGGCCTATATCGCCGCTGGCGGATTATACGAACTCTCTATCAATGGAGAAAAAATTGGCAACCATCGATTAGACCCCATGTATACTCGTTTTGACCGTAGAACCTTGTACATAACCTACGATGTAACCAAACAATTAACTGCTGGAAAAAATGCAATTGGCGTTTTATTAGGTAATGGATGGTACAATCACCAATCAACTGCCGTTTGGAACTTCGAAAAGGCACCTTGGCGCAACCGTCCAACATTTTGCCTCGATTTAAAAATCACTTATCAAGATGGCTCATCAGAAACCATTACATCGGGAAAAGATTGGAAAACTGATCTTAGTCCGATCATTTTTAACAGCATTTATACCGCAGAACACTATGATGCCCGATTAGAACAAGAAGGTTGGAATACCGTAAAATTTGACGACACGAAATGGAAAAATGTAATATACCGCGCTGCTCCTTCTAATCATATTGTAGCTCAAGCCATGCACCCCATTCGAAATGTTGAAGAAATACCTGCAAAAAGCCTTAAAAAATTTAATGACACTACCTATGTTTTCGATTTAGGCAGAAATATTTCAGGCGTGAGTAAAATTAAGCTTAACGGTTCTGCCGGAACAATTGTAAGATTGAAGCATGTAGAACGCCTATATCCTGATGGTAGGGCCGATTTATCGAATATTGATGTACATTATCGACCAACGGATGATAAAGATCCATTTCAAACCGACATTTTAATTTTAAGTGGAAAGGGCGAACAAAGTTTTATGCCTCGTTTCAACTATAAAGGCTTCCAATATGTTGAAGTAACCAGTAATCAGCCCTTAATACTAAAAAAACAAGATTTAGTTGGATACTTTATGCACAGCGATGTTCCTGTAACTGGAAATATTAAAGCTTCAGACCCACTCATTAATAAAATATACGCTGCAACCAATAGCTCCTATTTATCCAATTTGTTTGGTTATCCAACCGATTGCCCACAGCGTGAAAAAAATGGGTGGACAGGTGATGCGGCAATTGCGATCGAAACTGGATTATATGGATTTGATGGGATCACCATTTATGAGAAGTGGCTGGCAGATCATAGAGATGAACAACAGCCAAATGGTATTTTGCCGTCGATTATCCCTACTGGTGGCTGGGGATATGAATGGGGAAATGGCCCCGATTGGACCAGTACCATTGCCATTATTCCATGGAATATCTATTTATTTTATGGAGATAAGAAATTGCTGGCCGATTGTTATGATAACATTCGCAAATATGTAAATCACATCGATGAAAACTATCCTACCGGCTTAACCACCTGGGGCTTGGGCGATTGGGTGCCTGTAAAATCAAAATCACCAGTTGAATTAACATCTACATGTTATTATTATGCCGACGCAGTGATTTTAGCAAAAGCAGCTAAATTATTGGGCAAAATGGATGATTATAAGAAATATTCGGAATTAGCTACAAAAATAAGAAATGCCTTTAATGCAAAATATTTAAATAAAGTAACTGGCATTTATAGTACAGGAACACAAACCGAATTAAGTGTGCCACTATTTTGGGGCATTGTACCTGATGAAAATCGTAAAAAAGTAGCAGCCAATTTGGCTAAACGTGTGGAGGCAGATCACTTTCACTTAGATGTTGGATTACTGGGTACAAAAGCAATCTTAAATGCCTTGAGTGAAAATGGATATGGGAATATAGCCTATAAAATTGCATCTCAAAAAACATTCCCAAGCTGGGGATGGTGGATAGTAAATGGAGCGACTACCCTGTACGAGAACTGGCCAATTGATGCTAAATCAGATATTTCTATGAACCACATTATGTTCGGAGAAATTGGAGCTTGGTTTTATAAAGCACCTGGAGGTATTAAGCCTGATGAAAATCAACCCGGATTTAAGCACATCCTACTAAATCCTAAGGTTGTGGAAGGTTTAACTTACTTTGAAGCCAGCCATGACGGGCCTTATGGACAGATTAAGTCTGCATGGAAAAAAACGACGGCAGGTATACAATACAATATTACCATTCCTGCAAATTCTAGCGCTACACTAGTCTTACCGGTAATTAAGAATCAGGTAATTCAGCTCAATGGAAAGATCAATAAAAGAGTAAAAATTAATCTTTCTGCAGGAAATCACATTGTCGTAGTGAATGATAATAGTTGAAATTAAATTTATTTTTCAGGATAAATCTTTAACTAACAGACATTTAGTCTTAATTAATCCGTAGCTCACGACAGAATTTCCGATTCGCAATTAAAAGATAATATGGCACTTGTTTTGAACTAAAATAAGTATGAACTTCAACAATTTTACCATCAAAGCACAAGAAGCAATACAAAAAGCTTCAGAAATAGCGCAGGGCAATCAGCAACAAGCCATTGAAACTGCGCATTTGCTGAAAGGCTTAATGAGTGTTGACGAAAATGTTATTTCTTATGTACTAAAAAAACTTAATGTAAACCTTAATACTGTTGATCAAAATTTATCAGCAGCCATCGATAAATTACCAAAAGTAACAGGTGGTAGTGGTTATTTATCTTCGGGCACAAATTCAGCGTTGCAAAAGGCTCAATCTTATTTGAAAGAATTTAAAGACGAATTTGTAGCCGTAGAACATATTTTATTAGGGATTTTAGCGGTTAATGATTCTACATCCAAACTGTTGAAGGAACAAGGAGTAAATGAGAAAGACCTTAAAAAAGCAATTAAAGAATTACGCGGAAGCAATCATGTAACTGATCAAAATGCTGAAGCTACCTATCAGGCTTTAAGCAAATATGCCCGCAATTTAAACGAATATGCAGAAAGCGGGAAGTTAGACCCCGTAATTGGTCGCGATGAGGAGATTCGCCGCGTTATTCAGATTTTATCAAGAAGAACTAAAAATAATCCCATTTTAATTGGAGAGCCAGGCGTTGGTAAAACAGCCATCGCCGAAGGGATTGCTTTTCGGATTATTAAAGGTGATGTTCCAGAGAACTTAAAGACTAAAACCGTATTCTCCTTAGATATGGGCGCTTTAATTGCAGGTGCGAAATACAAAGGAGAGTTTGAAGAGCGTTTAAAAGCTGTGGTAAAAGAGGTTAGTCAGAGTGATGGCGATATTATCTTATTTATTGATGAAATTCACACCTTAGTAGGCGCAGGTGGTGGCGAAGGTGCTATGGATGCAGCAAATATTTTAAAACCAGCATTAGCAAGAGGCGAACTACGAGCCATTGGTGCCACTACATTAGACGAATATCAAAAGTATTTAGAAAAAGATAAAGCACTAGAGCGTCGTTTTCAAAAGGTTATGGTGAATGAACCCGATACCCAAGATGCCATTTCTATTTTACGTGGATTAAAAGAAAGGTATGAAAGTCATCACAAGGTGATTATTAAAGACGAGGCCATTATTGCAGCGGTAGAATTATCGCAACGCTATATTTCTGATCGTTTTTTACCAGATAAGGCAATCGATTTAATGGACGAGGCTGCATCAAAATTACGCATGGAAATGGATAGTGTTCCAGAAAATGTAGATGCGCTAGATAGGGAGATTATGCGTTTAGAAATTGAGCGTGAAGCGATTAAACGCGAAAATGATGATAAAAAAGTGAAAGAACTTTCGAAAGAAATAGCCAATTTATCAGCAGAGCGTGACCAGTTAAAAGCGAAATGGCAAGGTGAAAAAGATTTAGTTGATGGGGTAAATACGCAATTAGAGCAAATAGAAAATTATAAACTCGAAGCCGATCAGGCAGAGCGTGCTGGCGATTACGGCCGAGTTGCCGAAATTCGTTATGGTAAAATTAAAGAGGCACAAGATAAGGTCGAAAAACTTAAAATTGATCTAGAAAGTAAGCAAAGTGATAGTAGAATGCTTAAAGAAGAAGTTACGGCCGACGATATTGCAGGTGTTGTTGCACGTTGGACGGGTATTCCTGTTACCAAATTAATAGCCAGTGAGCGGGAAAAACTATTGCATTTAGAAGACGAACTACATAAGCGAGTTGCTGGTCAGCATGAAGCCATTGAAGCCATTTCGGATGCTATTCGCCGTTCTCGTGCAGGTTTACAGGATAAACGGAAACCAATCGGTTCCTTCATTTTCTTGGGCACAACAGGTGTTGGTAAAACAGAATTGGCAAAAGCATTGGCCGAATTTCTTTTTAATGATGAAAATGCGATGACGAGGATCGATATGAGTGAATATCAAGAGCGACATGCAGTTTCGAGATTAATTGGGGCGCCTCCCGGGTACGTTGGCTACGATGAAGGTGGGCAATTAACAGAAGCCGTTAGGCGTAAACCCTATTCTGTAGTGCTACTAGATGAAATTGAGAAAGCGCATCCTGATGTATTTAATATCTTGTTGCAAGTATTAGACGATGGGCGTTTAACCGATAATAAAGGTAGAACTGTTAATTTTAAGAATACGATTATTATCATGACCTCGAACATTGGTTCGCATTTAATACAGGATAACTTTAAGGTTTTAGATGATGAAAACAGGGATGAGGTAATTGCTAAAACTAAAAATGAGTTGTTTGAGCTATTAAAACAAACCATTCGCCCGGAGTTTTTAAACAGGATTGATGAGTTGATTATGTTTACTCCGCTTAACCGTAGTGAAATAAGAAACATTGTGGATTTACAATTTAAACAAGTTCAGGATACTTTAGCCGAAATGGGAATTACCATTGATGCAAGTGTTGAGGCTTTAGATTGGTTGGCTGAGTTAGGATATGACCCTCAATTTGGAGCAAGGCCATTAAAACGTGTAATTCAAAAAAGAATTTTAAATGAATTATCGAAATCGATATTGGCTGGAACGGTTGATAAAGAAAGCAAAATAAAATTAGATATGTTTGATCATCAGTTCGTTTTTTTGAACGAGAGTAAATAGATTAGATAAAAAATTAATTTGTGTGAGTTTTGTCTGTAACTAATTCAATAGTATTGAACTAAAATACGGTTTAAGTGATTATAATAGTTTGAGCTCGGATAGATGATCTAGGTTTTAAGATTCACCTTTTATTCTAATTAAAAATTAATTGGCTAATTGGCACATATGTTAATTAGCTAATTAATTTATTTCTTAGGATTAATAATATTGGGCAAAAAGCCAGTAATTAATCCTATTAACGGTAAAAAGGCACAAACATTAAACACGTAGGTAATACTTGTCGAGTCAGCCAATTTACCTAATAATGCGGAGCCAATTCCTCCCATACCAAATGCAAATCCAAAAAACAAGCCTGCCACCAAGCCTACTTTACCAGGAATCAATTCTTGTGCATATACTAAAATGGCCGAGAATGCTGAAGCTAAAATCATCCCAATAGGAACAATTAAAATACCTGTCCAAAATAAATTAGCATGAGGAAGTAGCAATGAAAAAGGCGCTGTGCCTAAAATAGATCCCCAAATAACATATTTACGTCCTATTTTATCGCCAATTGGCCCACCTATTAACGTACCTGCAGCTACCGAAAACAAAAATACAAATAAGTAGATCTGAGAAGTTTGCACAGAAACATCAAATTTTTGAATCATATAGAAGGTGAAATAGCTTGTTAAGCTTGCCATATAAAAATACTTAGAGAAAATAAGCACCAACAAAATAACCACTGCCATAATCACTTTCTTTTTAGGAAGGTTGGTAATTATAGCTTGTGATTGTATTTTAGCTCCTTCTCTTAATCTAATCAAATAACCTTTGTACCAGTTGCCTACGTACGTTAACACCAATATGGCTAGCAAAGCAATTAATGAGAACCAAATCACGCTAAATTGGCCGTGTGGAACAATAATCCAAGCAGCTAACAATGGACCTAATGAACTTCCAGCATTTCCTCCCAATTGAAAAACAGATTGTGCCAAACCTCGTTTCCCACCAGATGCAGCATGTGCCATTCTTGAGGCTTCTGGATGAAAAATAGATGAACCTATTCCAATTAAGGCAACTGCTAGTAGAATGGAATAAAAATTAGAAGACTGTGAAAGCGTAATCAGACCGATTAAGGTAAAACTCATTCCTGTTGCAAGGGAGTAAGGTTGAGGTTTTTTATCGGTATATAAACCTACAAATGGTTGAAAAAGAGATGCTGCCATTTGAAAAGTTAAGGTAATTAAACCAATTTGAGAAAAGCTTAGATGATAACTGTCTTTAATAATCGGATAAATTGCAGGTATTAAAGATTGTATGGTATCATTTAACAAGTGAGAAAAACTAAGTGCGAAGAGTATCGGAAAAATAGTTTGTTCTGCTAATAATTTTGGAGAAGTGCTCATAATACTAATTGGAACGCAAATTTAGAAATTTAAAATAGCAATGGCTCCAACTGGAGCCATTTACTAATTTTTTATTGCTTCCGTTCAATCTCCCGATCCATTTCGGTAATGTTTACATTTACGGATTGAGAAAAATCGCCCAATAAATAATTGTTAAAATAATCGGCCAAACGCCAAAACATGTATTCTGTCATATCCCCAAAACCATGGCGCTGACCGGGAACAACCATATAATCGAATCTTTTTCCAGCTTTAATAAGCGCGTTGGCTACTCTAACAGAATTTGCTGGATGCACATTGTTATCAATATCCCCATGCATTAATAATAAATGTCCCTTTAAATTTTTAGCCAGATCAGGATTTTTATCGATAGCATATTTAAACGTAGTATCGCCTTTGGCAGAAACAATTTCGGTTACACCATGGTGTTTTTCGCTCCACCAACGGTTATAAATACTGTTATCGTGATTACCCGCAGCCGAAACTGCTACTTTAAAGAATTCTGGATACACTAATAATGCAGCGGTAGACATGAACCCACCACCTGAGTGACCAGTTATACCTACCCTATTGGCATCTATAAATGAATATTTATCAGCCAACTGCTCAATTGCAGCCTTTTTATCGGCCAAGCCATAATCTCTTAAATTACCATAACCATAGGTATGGTACCATTTAGAACGAGCTGGATGGCCACCTCTATTCCCTACCGTAATTACAATATAACCCAATTGGGCTAAACGATCTACACGATCCATCGCTCTACCAAATGCCTTATTTACCGACTCAGTTTGCGGACCTGGATAAACATACTCTATAATTGGATACTTTTTGTTTGGGTTAAAATCGAAAGGTTTATACATTACTCCATATAAATCGGTAACGCCATCGTCGGCCTTAACTTTAAAAGGCTCAGGGAATTTATAACCTGTGGCCATTAATAATGATAAATCGGCTATTTCTAAATCCAAAATTACATTACCTAAATTATCTTTCAATACTGCTTTCGGCACCGTATTTACCCTAGAGAAATTATCAACAAAGAATTTTGCTTCATCGTTCATGTTTGCAGCATGATCAAAATCGCCGCTATTTAACAATTTTATTCCCGAACCATCAAAATTAATGCGATATAAATGCACATAGTATGGGTCTTCTTTTGCCTCGCGACCGTTTGCTGTAAAATAGAGCATTCTATTTTTTTCATCAATATTTACAATATTTTCGCAGTGAAAAGAACCTTTGGTGATTTGATTCTTTAGTTTACCTTTCTCATCAAATAAATAAAAATGACCCCAACCATCACGTTCGCTCCAGTGAATCATTTCACTTCCACCATTTACTAAACCTGGTCTTTGTACCTCTACATAAGTATTAAAACGCTCGTCTATAAGCTGAGTTACTGTAGCTGTATTAATATCAATGGTACAAATGTCAACTCTTTTTAAATCGCGACTGGTACGGGAAAAATAAAACTTTTGATCGTCGCCTAACCAAATCGACGGACGAAATTCATTATCTCTATCCTTAATTAAAGATGGCTTACCCCAAGTAGAGATAGCCTGATCCTTAAAAGCAGTGGTATTAATGGTTTTGTACGTTTTTGCAGTAAAATTGAACAATACAAACTCATCTATTGGCGATTCCTTCTCACCTGGCATTTGGTATTTATAGGTTTCTAAAGTTGGGCGACCAGTACTCACACTATTAATAACCCATAAATCTTTAACTTTCCTTGAGTCGGTACGATCTAGTACAAAATACTTAGCATTGGGCGACCATAATACGTATGCTCCTCTTCTCTTTTTATTGTTTTTAATATTTTCTTCATTATTTTCTCCATCACCATCGCTACCATAAGAATAGAATTTTACACCATCCTTTGTTAATTGATGTTCAACAATTGTACTATCTTCTTCATTTTTAACCGCTTTAAGGTAATTCACCTTATCCATCCAATATAAATTGTAATTTTTAGAGAAAATGATGGCTGATGAATCGGGTGCTACTGAACCCCAGTTTGGCTTAGCTTTTGGCTTCGAGAAATTTTTCACTTCAGCTAATTTTCCAGTGGCCAATTCATAGTTAAATGAAAAGATTTTTTTTTGCATCGAATCCGCAGCTTTTTTATCTTTTCTATCTTTTTTTAATTCATCTACACTACTTTTTATTTCGAAATTGATACTTTTTTCATCTGTTGCAAATTTTAAATTTTCAATCGGCAGATGTTGTGCATCAAACGGGTCGCGAACAATCAATGTAATTTCTGCCGCTAGCTTTTCAGGATCAAATAATGGATTTTTAGTTCTTGAAGCAGGATCTACAATCTGCCATTGTTTGCCGTTTGGTGTTTCGTATTGATACCAAAAACGGTTGGTCAATTTTAACCAATGCGGATCAACCGCAGTAGAATAAATAATTTTTCTCAATTTACTAGGCGAAAAACGTGCCGCAGCCTGATAATTGGCCTTTTCGGATAATGTTGTGGTTTCAGTTAGAGAAATTGTCTTAGTTTGAGCAACAGCTTGAGCGCCAAACCATGAAACGAGGGCGATTAAAATGTAAAGTTTATTCATTGATGAATTAAAATTGATAAATAAACTCCTAAATTATTTAAAATGTTAGTTGAATGCATAATTTCTTTGTAATAATGAAGATATAATTTGGAGTTATTTTAATAGTTTTGCGAAAACATTTATACATGAACAAGATTTTCTTAACAATTATAGTTGCAGGGCTGATTTTAATCGCTGGATGCCAATCGAAATCAGAATCAAGAGCTGCTTCTACTTCTGCCGACACTACACAACTTGCAAGTACTGAACCTGCAACTACCTCGAATATCGATATGAGTAAGGTTAAAGTTGCTGATGCAAAAAGTATTTTAGCAAGAAAGCAAGTGCCAATTTTATGTTATCACCAAGTTCGTAACTGGAAAGAAAGGGATGGTAAAGTTGGAAAAGACTATATTGTAGAAGTTCAAAATTTTAAAGATCAAATTAAAATGTTGGTAGACAGCGGCTACCATACCATTTTGCCAGATCAACTATATGCCTACTTAAATACTGGTGCAGCCTTACCCGCTAAGCCAATTATGCTAACGTTTGATGATACCGACTTAGATCAGTTTATCACAGTTAATCCAATTTTGAAAAAACATGGATATAAAGCAGTTTATTTTATCATGACGGTTTCGATTGGTAAAAAAGGAAAATTTGTTGATTATATGAGCGCAGATCAGATTAAACAATTATCAGATGAAGGAAATGTAATCGGAAGCCATACCTACGACCATAAAAATTTTAAGAAATATGCAGGTAAAGATTGGGAGGAGCAATTAGATAAACCAACTAAAAAACTAGAAAATATTACGGGCAAAAAAATCACAGAATTCGCCTATCCATTCGGATTATGGAATGCTGAAGGAATACCAGAATTAAAGAAAAGAGGTTTTAAAATGGCGTATCAATTATCAACAAAACGTGATGAAAAAGACCCGTTATTTACCATTAGAAGAATAATTGCAAGTGGTTATTGGAGTCCGAAAACATTAAGTAATAGCATTAAGAATAGTTTTTAAGCTACTTCTTTAATCAAAAATTTCTTCCCGTTAAAATCAAATTTATCGCCTTTCTGTTTTCCCAATAAAAGCTTGCCTATTGGCGAAACAGCAGAAATTGCGAAAAATGTTTTATCATTTAAGTGCAGTTGGCCTGCGCTAACACTTAAATAAAAGCTGCCTTGATCTGTAAGTACTAAGCTCCCGTTGCGTGCTGATTGAGAATATGGTACATCTTTTATGGAATTTAATACCTTTTGATTTTCCTCTGCATCCATCAATAGACGCTTATTTCTATCAATATCTTGCTGCATCATTTCACGGCTTGTTTCATATTTATCGCCTGCGCTACTCTTGGTATCGTCGTTACTTGCTTCTCGAGCCTGCTGTAATGCAGTTTCAGCGGTTTGAATTCGTTCATTGATAAATTTTAAACAAAGTTGATATAGTGATGCTTTTAATTCTTGCATAGGGCGCTATTTATATAGGTAATACCCAATATACAATTTTTTTATTTACTTTTTCATCCTGTTGTAAATTAAGTCTTGCTAGTCGATACGTACTTGATAGATGCTAACTGCTTCCTAATCTGCTTTACTTTAGCATAAAAGGCAATGCTTTCTTTGTCGACTAAAAATTCCATCGTTTCCATGAGTTCAGGCTTAATCCAGTCGTGTTTCGAGCTAAGATTTGCCAAGATGTTTAAACAATGTGATTTAACAGCCACAGGAACGTTTTCATCTATTAACCAACTAAAAACCGTTTCAACAAGCTTGTCGGTTTCATACGTCCAAATGGTTTCTGCAATGTAAGATGGAGTTTTTTTTGCCGTCATTAAGGCCAAAATCTTTCCAAAATGCCTGCGAGAAGAAAGATTATCTTGTTGATGAAATTTAGTTAAAAAGTAATTGATATGCGGAATAAAGCATGCAGAATTATTAATATACACCGTTTCCAAAATCCACGATGCTTTAAAACCAACCTGTTCTTCAACATGAAATGTTAAATCGATTAAATCCTTTATTGAAAATTCACTATCAACGATAATTATGGCCAATTCTTCGACTCTTTTTTTCGATAAAGTTGATTTGATAATGGTTAAAAGTAAATCGGTTTGCATGATTCAAAATTAAGAATTTCTCTTTATTTACCTGCCCTCAAATAACTAAGAATAATGACTAGACAAGTACTACACAAAAAGCACACACATTA
>JACMOW010000117.1 GCA_014377775.1 Pedobacter sp.
AGTTTTCAATCCCAACCTTTAAAATTTACCGTTTCAAATACGAAGGTGTTCAATTATCTTTATTACTTATGGGCGAAATTTCAATGGGTGATGCCATTAAGCAGTTTTTAAAAAAGAGCCGACTTAAAACAGGTATACAGGCCTTACAGATAACTGAGATATGGGAAACCATCATGGGTAAAACAATTGCTAAATACACCGATAAAATACAGATCATCAATCATACCCTAATTATAAAAACGAATGTAGGCCCCCTTAAACAGGAGCTGATGTATCAGAAAGAAAAAATTATTAGCAGGGTAAATGAAGCTTTAGGCGAAAACGTAATTAAAGAAGTGATTATTCAATAAATCTACTCTAATGTTATTGGGCTTACGAACCGTTATATACCAGGTTAAAGATTTAATGAAAGCAAAAGAATGGTATAGTAACCTTCTTGGTAAACCACCCTATTTTGACAAACCTTTTTATGTAGGTTTTAATGTAGAAGGTTATGAGTTAGGCCTGCAGCCCGAAGAAGACGGAATCTCTTTTGGAAGTTCTACCACAGCATATTGGGGCGTAAAGGATGCCCGAAACGCCTATGAAATTTTATTAAAGGGAGGAAGTATTCCTAATGAACCGATTACTGACGTAGGCGGAGGAATTTTGATAGGCACAGTTATAGATCCCTGCGGAAATATTTTTGGAGTGATTGAAAATCCTCATTTCGCTTTAAGCACTTCTGCTTAAAAAACTTTATCGCTACTGTATTTTAATAAGTCCCTATACTCCTTATTAATGAGGGTAAGGTTAATCAGATCTTTCATAGTAATAACGTTCTTAAATTCGAAATCGTCAAATACAGGCAGATACCTGGTGCGGTAAGCATTCATCAACATCATACATTTCTCAATGCTATCGCTGGAGCAGACTGTAGGTAAGTTACAGTTCATAATTTCCTCAACAGTTGTTTGATGAGATGACCTTCCGGCCAGGATAACTTTTTGGGCATAATCCCTTTCAGTAACAATACCTGCAAAACTGCCATTTTTAGTTACAACTATAAATGTTTCGTCGGCAGCGTTCATCAACGATAAGGCATTCATTACGTTTGTACCCTCCTCAACCATATTACATTGGAAGGCTTTCTTGTTCAATATATTAGCTACAGTTTTCATGAATTCTTGGTTTTTGTTAAGAAACAATGTATAAATCTACCCAATAATTTAAACATTAAAACACCAAAAGCAAGATGTTATATTAAATTAATTTTAAGATGTTACCCTTAAAATTTATCTGTAGAAAGTTAAATAATTTGAATGCCATTTAAAGTATCGGCGTTAATAAGAAAAAACAAACTATTGTATTCTTACACGAGGATCAACGATTCCATAAAGAACATCAGCCAATAAATTTATGGCAATAAAAAAAGTGGCGGTTATCAATACGCTTCCCATTACAATGGGAAAATCAAGTTTCTCCAGCGCATCTACAGTTATTTTACCAATCCCCTTCCAACCAAAAATGTATTCCACAAAAAAAGCACCGGCTAATAATTCGGCAAACCAACCGGTAATGGCAGTAATTACCGGATTAAGCGCATTGCGTAAAGCATGTTTAAAAATAACAACTCCCCTCCCAAGTCCCTTGGCATAGGCCGTTCTAATATAATCCTGGTCGAGCACATCCAACATAGAGCTGCGGGTAAGTTGGGTAATGATGGCCAATGGACGAATACCTAATGTGATAGCTGGCAGAATTAAATTTTTCAATTCAAGATGCCGTCCTGTAAATGGATCAATAGTGTACAAACTACCTGTCATGTGCAAACCCGTAACATTACTTAAAACAAATCCAAATACATAAGCAATTACAATCCCCATAAAAAAAGAAGGTGCGGAAATGCCCAGAACACTGGTAAAAATTGCAGAAGTATCCCACCAGGTATTTTGCCTGACTGCTGCCAGCACCCCTAATAAAATTCCAAAAACTGCTGCAATAAACATTGCCGAAAAAGCCAATAACATAGTGCCCGGTAACGCCTCTAATAAAACGGTTAACACATGCCGCTTACTTTGATAAGAGCGACGGAGGTATGGCACTTTTAAAGCCAGTTTGGTTTGCCCTCCAATAAAAATTCCGTCCAATTGTTTATTGTTAATGTCTTGAACTGAATGTATAGCTACAGGAGACACATCATTGAGGTAAAATAGAAATTGCTTCCATTTGGGCTGATCGAGGTAGAGTTCCTTTTTTATATTTTGAATAGTTGCAGAATCCCCCGTTTGTCCAAGCACTAACCGCGATGGATCGCCAAAACCCTGGAACAAGAAAAACACCAGTACCACTACCCCAAAGAGCACCAAAAACCCGTAAAATAATTTTTTAACCAGGTAAGCTAACATGGCTTGTGTTAGGGATGAATTATTTAAAATCTATACATCATACTTCTACTTTAATTGCTGTATTACTTTTTCATAATCAGCATCAGCATACTTTCCCAATATATTGGCCTGCTTCATAATCATGTAAGTTGGATTTTCTCTGCCGGCTGTTTTTATTACTGTTGCAT
>JACMOW010000118.1 GCA_014377775.1 Pedobacter sp.
GTAAAATTGCAGTACAAATTAAACAAAATGAACAACTCCGACTTTAAAAAAATTGAATTTTGGGTAGCAACAGGTTTATGCCTATTGGTTATCTTTTTAATGGTGATTAATATAGATAGAGATACAATTTCGGGTAATTTCTACTCTCATAAGATATATCCTTTCAGAGATTCTGGGATAAATTTTTCTTATTTAGCTCATTATTTTCTTCCAAAATTATTCAGTGCAACCTCATTTTATCTGGTTTTTTTATTGTTAAATTTTTATTTAATCCCAGCACTCATCAAGCAAACACAATCCATTTTAAATACCTTTTTATTTGTTGCTGTATTTTTTCTTTATGGCCTATCTTCTAGCATAGGATATACTTATAGTCAGGCCTACTTGCTTGTAACATACAACAATATAACAGAAGCTTATTTTCATCTTTTTGTAAAGGGATATAGTAATGCCATCTATGTAATCGTGATGTTCTCACTATATGTGATCGCAAAAACATACGCACCAATTGTATTGAAACACTTTGAACTCAAATATAAAAACCCAAAGATTATGCAAGAATGTGCTTTTGCGGTTACAATATGGGTATTTGTGCTGTTTTTATTAGGAACTCAAGCAAGTAGAAATTATTATGGGATCATTTGGGGATTTGTAGTTCCCATTGGTATTTTACAATATGGCTTTTCTCTTTATCAACTGATACCCGACTTAAAAAACACGAATATTGGTTTTTGGGGCTATTTGTGGCGTTGTATTCTATTAATTGCATTAATAGGCAGTTTTATTGCAACGATTGCATTAGTAATTTTACAAGACACCGATACTTGGCCTATTATATTTGCCTTTAACATGGGTGTGCATTGTTTATTTACAACCCCATTTACTTGGTTAATTTATAATTATCGTTTAAAAAACAAATCTGAAATTAGATACCTCAAGCAAGAACTTGGGAAATCTGATGCGAGTTTAAGCTTCTTGCAATCGCAAATTAATCCTCATTTTTTATTTAATGCGCTTAATACCTTATACGGCACAGCATTACAAGAAAAAGCAGAACGAACTGGCGAGGGCATACAAAAATTAGGAGATATGATGCGCTTTATGCTCCACGAAAATGTACAAGATAAAATTTCCCTTACGCGTGATGTAGATTACCTCGAAAATTACATCGCTTTACAAAAACTGAGAACTTCACGATCCGCTGATATCGTTATTGATACACAAATTGACCCTCAATTAAATAACCTCGAAATTACGCCCATGTTATTGATCCCATTTGTAGAAAATGCATTTAAGCACGGGATTAGTTTACAACATCCATCCTATATTAAAGTAACCCTACAAACGAAAGATAAAACCTTATACTTTGATGTGCATAACAGCATTCACATCAAGCCCGATGCCGACCCAGAGAAATTTAAAAGTGGAATCGGACTGCAAAATGTAAAGCAACGTTTGGCTTTGTTATACCCAAACAGTCATGAATTAATAATCCGCGAAAGTGCTACAGAATTCTTCATCCATTTAACCATTCAATTGTAATCGAATGAAAATAATTAAAATAATCACGTTTCTTTTCCTAATAACAGGAACCGTTCAGAGCTACGCACAATTTAAATTGAGTGGTAAAATTATTAATTATACAGGAAAAGAAGAATTAAAGGTAAATATCCCAATAGTTTTTGGTTTTAAAAAAGAAAACAGTATCGAAATTCCTGTTGATAAAAATGGAAATTTTAGCATCGAGCTTCCTTTAACGGAAAAGAAATTTGGAGATCTAATTTTCGAGAAAACATTTTATACCTATTTACTTAGCCCGGGAAAATCTTTAACTGTGCTATGCAAAACGAAGGATCGCACCGTGAGTACAATTTCAGGAACAGCGATAAAAGAAAATCAGCTAATGACTAGCATCAATCTGAGAAAGCAGCCTATTTTTATGCTAAAAGAAAAGTTGTTTTATGATTCACTAAATACATTGGCTGCAATCGAAGAAAAAGTAATCAAGCCTTGGATGAAAATTAGAGATCAACATATCCAAGCCGTAAAATCTTCATTAATTTCTGAACAAGACAAAACCTTAATTATAGCAGAAATAAAGTACAATGCAATTAATAACTTAAGCTATATAAAATATAATATACCGGATAGAAAAGTTGCAAATGATTTCTATTTATACTTGTACGATCCTTTGCAAACCACTCCCGAGGTTTTTCCTGCAGGACCAGAATATTACACTTTTGCAAGGCACTATCTAGGTTATTTGGGCCCAAAAGCAATCGACAACAAAAGCAAAAAAGGATTAACAGAGAAAGAACTGCTCGATTTCTATAAAATAAGCTATGATAGTGCAAATGTTGTTGAGCGAAAATTCGGTAAGCCCTATTTGAGGTTCATGTTGGCAAACAATATACTCCCCCTAAATGTAAATGAGCGGTTAACATATAAAGAAATTGTTGATGTATATAACGACAAAGATCTCCGTCTACTAGAACCCTTAGTTAACGCTTATACGGCAAAATTTAAAACCGGAAATTTAGTTTCGGATGCAAAAAGCCTACTAGCTAAGCTAAAATTGGAGTTGGCTAGTAACGCTAAGAATAAAGAAATCCAAATCATACCCAATTTCGAGAAAATAAATTCCATTTACGATGTGATTAATAAGCTAAAGGGCAAAGTTGTTTATTTAGACGTTTGGGGAACCTGGTGTGGCCCCTGCAAAGAGGAATTAAAATATAATCCTGATTTAAAAGCTAAATTCAAAGGTAAAGCCGTAGCTTATGTTTATTTAGATTTAGACGATGATAACCTCGACACCCAATGGAGAGAATTTATCATCACCAACAACATGGAAGGATTACATTTACGCAAAAGCCGACAAACCATTGTTTCATTTTGGAAAGAATTATTAGCAAATACCGAAGACAAAGAAGAATATTACCCACAATACTTTATATTTGACAAAAAAGGAAAATTGGCAGTAAGTAAAGCAAAAAGACCAAGTGAAAAAGAAGAGCTTTATATGCAAATTGAACAATTTTTGAAGTAAATCCATAAAAATGATTGCAATTGCGATAGATGATGAACCCATTGCACTAGATATTGTAGCAGCACATGCCTCCAAAGTTCCTTTCGTAACACTCAACGCCAGTTTTACAAATGCCTTTGACGCCATTACCTATCTTCAAAAAAATAAAGTTGATCTTATCTTTTTAGACATTAAGATGCCAGACATTAGTGGTATCGACTTTGTTAAGACATTAAGCAGGGTACCGATGATTATTTTTACCACGGCCTACAGCGAACATGCTGTTCAAAGCTTTGAATTGGATGCGGTTGATTATCTGTTGAAACCCTTTTCGCTTTCCAGGTTTTTAAAAGCCTGCCACAAAGCAAAAGAATTATTCGACTTACGTAATCAATCTGGAGAAATTAAAAGCGCTTTCATTTTTGTTAAGGATGGTTATGAACAGATAAAAGTGCTTTTAGAAGATATCCTATATGTCGAAGCCTCTGGAAACTATACGCAAATACACTTAAAAGACGAGAAAATGTTGAGTTCAAGAATAACGATTAATGAAATTGTAGATATTTTACCTCCTAAAGAATTCATTAGAGTGCATCGAACATTTATTATCGCTAAAAGTAAAATTACCAAATTTGATAAATCTCAGGTTTGGATAAACGCTAAAATTATCCCAGTTGGCGCAACTTATACGATTAATCTTTGATATTGCTTATAATTGCTCTATTATTAAGGATAATATTCATTCATCAACCTATATCTGATCATTTAAAATGTTTAAACTCTCTTTTAAGCAAAAGGTTATTACCGGTTTTGCAATATCCCTCACTTTCGTATTAATTTCGGCAATTAGTTCCTATCTAAGTATTCGAAAATTAAATGACGATGCTGCATGGCAAGTGCATAACTATGAAGTGATTGATAAAATCAGAGAAAGTGAATTTTATTTATTAAACTCAGGAATTGGTTTCAGGGGCTACATTTTAACTCAAAGAGAAAAATACCTCGTTCCCTACACACAAAGTGTAAAAAAAATCATTCCAACCATGATCGCATTAAAATTATTAGTTAGTGATAACCCCTATCAAGAAAAAAGAGTCGATTCATTAATGTATTATGCAGATCTGAAAATAGCAGATATGGAACTAGTTATTTCAACTAATAAAACGCAAGGTCGTGATGCGGCAATTAATGTTATACTTACTGATCGAGGAAAATATTATAAAGATCAGATCTTAAGAATTAGTCAGAAAATGATTAATGATGAACTGAATTTATTGAAAAAAAGAAAAGCAGACGCCTATTCTAGCAGTAAACAAACTACACTAATTGTAATGTTGAGTTCAATTATCATATTCGGACTCATACTATTTCTCTTATCCTATATTAGAAGAACGTTTGACCAACAAAAAGAAACTGAGATTCAAATTAGAGAAAATAACACGCAATTAGAAATACTATCAGAGGAGAACGAACAAAAAAACTGGTTGTTATTAGGGGTTGCAAAAGTAAACGAGTCACTCCGTGGTGAACAAGAATTACATGAATTATCCAATCACATTATTACCAGCATTTGTAATTATGTAGATGCACCAATTGGTGCAATTTTTCTGAGTAATGCTAAGGATAAAAGTTTAGAACTTACAGGCACTTATGCCTATCCACTTAAGAAACAGAAAGAACGTTATCATTTAGGTGATGGCTTAGTTGGACAAGCTGCTCTCGAAAAAACACAAAAATTATTAAGTGATATACCAAATGATTATGTAAAAATTAACTCTGGGCTTGGAAATACACTGCCGAATTTTATTTTTTTAATGCCTATTTTATTTGAAAATGAAACCATTGCGGTTATTGAACTAGGTTTAAAAGATGTGCCAAAAAAATCTTTACATTTATTTTTGGAAAGTGTAGGAGAAAACATCGGTATTTCTATTAACAGCGCCTTTTCGAGGATAATATTAAGCGATTTATTAGTACAAACGCAGCAGCAAGCTGAAGAGCTAGAAACACAACAAGAAGAACTAAGAGCAACCAATGAGGAGCTGATCCAAAAATCTGAAGAATTACAAGTATCGGAAGAAGAATTGAGGGTTCAACAAGAAGAATTGCAACAAACCAATGCAGAGCTAGAAGAAAAAGCACAATTACTAGAAGAGAAAAATATTTCTATTAATGATGCAAGGGAAGCGATCAGCTTAAAAGCACAAGAACTCGAGGTTTCTAGTAAATATAAATCGGAATTTCTGGCTAACATGAGCCATGAATTAAGAACGCCATTAAATAGTATTCTCATACTTGCCAGAATTTTAAAAGAGAATAAACCCGATAATTTGAATGAAGATCAAGTAAAATATGCAGGCGTTATTCAGAATGCAGGAACCGACTTACTAAATCTAATAAACGATATTTTAGATTTATCTAAAATTGAATCTGGAAAAATTGATTTAACCATAGAGAAAGTAACCCCTCAAGATGTAAAAAGAGATATGGAGGCCTTGTTTACCGAAGTTGCAAAAAATAAGAAAATAAAATTTGAAGTTGATTTATCATCAGAGCTTCCCATCAATTTCACGACCGACGTGGGCCGTTTAGAGCAAATTATTAAAAATTTATTGTCAAATGCTTTTAAATTTACCCCACAGCAAGGTACCGTTTCAGTTCGTTTAACGAAAGCAGCAGAAAGTACTCCATTTTATTCAAATCAATTAAAAGCATACAAAAATACCATACTAAGCATAGAAGTTAAGGACACAGGTATCGGTATTCCAGTGCTTAAACAAAATATCATTTTTGAAGCTTTTCAACAGGCAGATGGCTCGACCAGCAGAAAATATGGAGGAACGGGTCTTGGTTTATCCATTAGCAAAGAACTAGCCAATATTTTAGGCGGCGAGATTCAAATCAAAAGTGAGCAAAATGTGGGTAGTACCTTTACACTATTTATTCCTCAGCATTTAAAAATTGACCCTGATTCTGAACAGTTAGGGGTTGTTGCGCCACCCGAAATATCACCTATTACATTTACGCAACCTTTAAAAATAAATCCAGATAAAAACACGTTATTGATTGTTGAAGACGACCTTAACTTTGCTGAGATCTTAAAAAATTACGCGATAGAAAAAGGTTTCAATCCCATCCTCGCTCACAGCGGCGATGTTGCCTTAGATATCGCTACAAAAGAACTCCCAGATGCAATTATTTTAGATATTATGCTTCCTGTAATGGATGGTTGGACGATACTTAAAAAATTGAAAAACAATCCAATTACCAAGCATATTCCTATTCACATGATGTCTGCAGGAGATGAAAAAAGTGAAACAGCAAAAAAAGAAGGTGCAATTGGGTTTTTGAGGAAACCAATTGGTGAAGATGAACTGGCAGCTGCATTTAATCTTTTTTCGCAAATTCCAGATGATTACATTTTAAATAAAGTTTTATTAATTGAAGATCAGGAGCTACAAAGTAGCATTTTAACGCAACAATTGTTAGCGAAAGGTGTAGATGTTGTACAGGCATTTACAGGAAAAGAGGCCCTGCAATTCTTGAAAGAATTTTCTTTTGACTGTATTATCCTAGATCTCAACCTCCCAGACTTATCTGGATTTGATTTGCTAGACCAAATTAAAGCGCAACCCGCACTTGCAACTATTCCAGTGGTAATTAATACGGCCATGGAACTTCAAAAAGATCAATTGGAGAGAATAATGCATTATTCGGAGGCCATGGTGCTAAAGTCTAGTAAATCTAACGATCGGTTAATTGATGAAGTAAGTTTATTTATGAATAAACTCAAGGTTGAAAGTAAAAAAAATACGGTTAAAGCAAATAAAGATGTTTCTACTTTAGAAAAATCATTTGCAGGTAAAAAGATATTAATTACTGACGACGATATGCGTAATATATTTGCACTATCTACGGCATTGCAGAGTTATGATATGCAAATCGTAATTGCCAATAATGGTCGTGAAGCAATAGCGAAACTAAATGAAATTTCAGATATTGATTTAGTGCTCATGGATATTATGATGCCCGAAATGGATGGATACGAAGCAATGACCCTAATCAGAAAGGAGAAAAATTTCGCAGCCCTTCCCATTATTGCTCTAACTGCAAAAGCCATGAAAAACGATCGGGAAAAATGTATTGAGGCTGGTGCAAATGATTACATTTCAAAGCCAGTGGATATTGATGAATTATTATCTATGATGAGAGTTTGGTTAAGTAAATGATAATTGAAGAGATTAATACCGAAGAACTTCATGACTTGATTGTTATCATTAAGAATGTGCATGGATTCGATTTTAGTGATTATTCACAAGCTTCATTTAAGCGACAGGTAACCAAAGTGTTGCAA
>JACMOW010000119.1 GCA_014377775.1 Pedobacter sp.
GAGCTTGGGTTTAAAAAAAATAAGCGCCGTTTTTCATCATTTAGAGCTTCCTAATTTAACCGAAAATGATAACCCTTCGTATGCCATCATTACTTGGGTAAACGAACATATTGAGGTTTTGCAGGCACAAGGCTTCGAAATTGAACAAGCAAGTTCTGGAAAACGCTTTGTTTTTGGCGCCAATAAAATAGACTTCGAGATTAAGGAAGATAATGATTGGTTTGATATTAATGCGGTTGTTTATTTCGGTATTCACCCCATTCCATTTATTGCCCTAAAACAGCATATCCTCCATAAAAAAAGAGAATTTATTTTACCCGACGGGGATATTGCGATCATTCCCGAAAAATGGTTTACACAGTATAGCAGCATATTTAGCTTGGCTGATGGAAGCAAAGGGCTTAAACTTAAAAAGCATCACATCGGTTTAATTAACGACCTGGCTGAAGACAGTTTAGCCAATGTTACCTTAGATAGGAAATTACAACGACTAAACGACTTTGAGGATATTATAGACACTACTATGCCAGTAAATTTTAAAGGAGATTTACGCCATTATCAGAAAGCTGGATACAATTGGTTTAGTTTTTTACGTGAATATAATTTTGGGGGCTGTTTGGCTGATGATATGGGTTTGGGTAAAACCATCCAAACTTTGGCCATGCTGCAAAAATTAAAAGAAGAAGATGAGCAAAATGCAACACATAGCACTTCTTTAATTGTAATGCCAACTTCATTGATTTATAACTGGTTAAATGAAGCTAAAAAGTTCACGCCCAAGCTTAAAATTCATGCCCATACTGGTACTTTTCGAAATAAGGACATCAGCATTTTTGATAAATATGATTTGGTGATTACCACGTATGGTATCACTAGAGTTGATGTTGAACTGATTAGTGGTTTCTATTTTAATTATATCATTTTAGATGAAAGTCAGAACATTAAAAATCCTTCATCAAAATCGTTCAAATCGGTTAGAATGCTTAAATCGAGGCATAAGTTAGTATTAAGCGGAACGCCAGTAGAAAATTCGGTTGGCGACCTTTGGACTCAGCTTACTTTTCTAAATCCAGGTTTATTGGGCACGCAATCTTTTTTTAATGAAGAATATGTACAAGCCATAGAGAAGCGAAAAGACGAAGAAAAAGCAAGGAAGTTACAGGCCATTATTAAGCCTTTTGTGTTACGCCGTACCAAAGAACAGGTAGCCGCAGAACTACCGCCCAAAACCGAGCATATTTTTTATTGCGATATGAGCGAAGATCAGGCGGCCTATTATGAAAAAACCAAATCGGCCTATCGAAACGATTTGTTAACCAGCATGGATAGTGGAAAGCAAGTTCAATTGTTACAAGGTTTAACGGCATTGAGGCAATTGGCCAACCACCCGGTAATGATCGATGAGGAATATAAATCGGATTCGGGCAAATTCAAAAACGTAATGCATACTTTGGATAACGTGTTAAAGGGCGGACATAAAGTATTAATTTTCTCGCAATTTGTAAAGCACCTTAGCATTTTTAGAACTAGTTTGGATAAAGAAGGGATTCCTTATGCGTATTTAGATGGGAGCACAAAGAACCGTGGCGAAATTGTTGCCGAATTTCAAGAGAATAATAATTTAAAAGTTTTTCTGATCTCGATAAAAGCAGGTGGCGTAGGTTTAAATTTAACGCAGGCTGATTATGTCTTTATTTTAGACCCATGGTGGAATCCTGCGGTTGAACAGCAAGCCATAGACCGTACACATCGAATTGGTCAGGATAAAAAGGTTTTCATCTATAAATTCATTTCAAAAGATACGGTCGAAGAAAAAATATTGGCCTTACAACGCCGTAAAAAATCGTTAGCCAATTCGCTAATTACTACCGAAGAAAGCTTCTTTAAATCGCTAAGTAAGGACGACATTAGAGAGTTATTGAATTAAAAACCTCATATACTCATCTCTACTCATCATCTCTGCTCCCATGCGCATCAAATGTTCATTGGGTAATTGGCAATCGATTAATTGAAGCCCTGGCTTGTGCGCCAAATAAACCAAAGCCATTTTAGAAGTATTACTCATCTTGCTGAACATACTTTCTCCGCAAAAAACATTCCCGATTACAATACCATATAGGCCGCCAACCAGTTCATTTTCTTTCCAAACCTCAATGCTTTTCGCTATACCATTTGCATGCAGTTCAAGATATGCCATCTGCATTTCAGCGGTTATCCATGTTGCATCCTGACCAATTCTTGGAGTTTTGGCACAATTAAAAATTACGTCTTCAAAGGCTTGATTTTCGGTAATTTTTAAATCTCCGTTTTTGATTAAGCGTTTCATGCTTTTACTCACTTTAATTCGGTCAGGAAAAATAACACATCGTTCATGTGGCGAATACCATAAAATTGGATCACCCTCACTAAACCATGGGAAAATTCCGCTCTGATAGGCTAAAAGTAGTCGCGCTACACTTAAATCGCCCCCAATGGCTAGAAGTCCATCTGCTTCTGCTAATGCAGGATGAGGGAAAACTAAGGAATCATCAAGCAGTTTAAAAATCATATTTAGCCCTTTGCCGATAATGCGCTTTAATTCGCTTTGCTAAATACCATTAAAACTAACCCATCTTTCATTAGTGATAATTTTACGCCATTTACTTTTCCAGCGTTTACAGCTCCCAAATCTGCAATAAATTTAACTTCAGCATCTGCTACCTCGGTACAATACATTTTTGTACCAAAAATTTGACTAAACTGCAAAGCATTGCCATTAAACGAGGCATTTCCTCCATAGCTATTACAAAATGATTTGCCACCAATTTTATTACCATCGTTGATGTTTAGTGTGGCTTGAGCATTGGTAGGGATAGTTTTACCAGGCCACTCAGTTAATACCCATTTTGAGTTGGTTTTTATGGCCATATCGAGATCTTTAGTGCATGACGTTAATCCAATAATCAGTGCGAATGCAAAACATATATTTTTCATAGTTAATGATTTAGGTGATATAAATATAAGACTTAACTTACAATTAATTTAATTTTTTTTGAGTAGGCTATCGCTTCCTGATCATGTGAAAATAGGCAGGTATTGATTCCTCTTTGCTCAATTTGAGCTAACAGTTTCTTAGTTAACTCTTGCTTTTCAGGCCTTATATTCCTAATGTAAACAGCGGCTATGTTTTCACTGTACTTTTCTGCAATAATTTGATAGATGGCTGGGTCTTGCTGTGAATTATCACCAAAAAAAACAAACTTCTGATTAGGGAAGGCATCAATAATCCGCATTACCCGTAATAATTTTCCTTCATGACCCGTTTTTCCTGTTTTAATTAAATTTTTCCATTGTTTCAACTGATTTAATAAGAATGTTCCTTCTGGCAGTTCATTATACCTAAACGTTTCTACTAAATAATCGTACAAATTCCATTCACTACTCGAAACGTAAAAAAAAGGATTAGGTTGGTCTATTTCTGTATAAGCATTCGCAAGTAACTGATAATGATCTTTAACCGACGGAAAGGTTTTCCGGGTTCTCGGGTTTTTAATGAAAAGCTCTCTCAGTCTTTTCAACATCTTGGCCGAATGAGAGATCATAATCGTATCATCAATATCAGATATAAACGCATACTGGGTAATATGAGGCACATATATTTTGCCTTCACCAACTGCTATTATTTTATTTTCATCATTTATAGCCTCCACCTTTACATCGTGCCAGCCAGCTTCTATCTCGTGCAGGGCTTTCCATTCAAATTTAAAAAATCCGTCGTAAGCCGCAGTTTGATCAATAGTTTGATTGTGAAAATGGAGTCGAACTTTTGCAAAAGGATATGCCTTAATTACAAAAAGTTTGAAAAGATGAATAATATTTATAAATAAGTTAGTGCTAAAGATTTGGGTGGTTTTTGCCTTAAACTTAAACACATGTCCATAAACCACCAAATTATGAGTATGTCCATAACCATGATATACTTTTACACTTGCATTACCCATCATATAATTAAAACAGATTTGAGCATCAGTTGTTTTTAGGTGATGAGATCAAAAAGCCAAAAACTGCTCTTTGTTGTAAATCCTGGCGCAGGTAATGGGAAGATTAAATATACTATTGAAATTACGTCTTTTTTTAAAAACAGACCAGAAGAAGTTGAAGTTTATGAATTACCCAAAGATTGTAACCTTGGCAAACTAAAGGCCATAATAAAAAAAGTTAATGCAGATCGGGTAGTTGCAGTGGGTGGCGATGGTACTTTAAAGCTTGTTGCTGAGTGCTTATTAAATAGCAAAACCCCTATTGGAATAATTCCGGCAGGATCGGCCAATGGAATGGCGAAAGAGCTTGGTATTCCTTTAGCACTGCATGATGCCATTGCCCTAACCACAACTGGTAACCCGAAAAAAATACATGCTATATTAGTAAATAAGGAATTGTGCATCCATTTATCGGACATTGGATTTAATGCCTATTTGATTAAAAAATTTAATGAACTGCCCGAAAGAGGAATGAAAACCTATGCCAAAGCCACATGGCATGCCTTCTGGAATCATCGAAAAATGGATGTAGAGTTTAAGATTGATGGCAAAACCATTAAAGAAAAAGCGGCAATGGTGGTACTTGCGAATGCAACCAAATACGGAACTGGCCTACAAATTAATCCTAATGGTAAATTAGATGATGAATTGTTTGAAATGATCATTGTAAAGGAATATGCGGTAATGGAAATACTAAAGATTTGGATTAGCAAACTTCCATGGAATCCCAAGAAAATTGAAAGTTTTCAGGTCTCGGAATTAAAAATTAAAACCAAGTATAAAGTGCATTTTCAAGTAGATGGGGAGTACCTCGGAAAAGTTGATTCTGTTACGGCAGAAATTATACCTAATGCCCTAACAATTATTGTTTAGCGCCAATTATCGTAATTACGAGGCGAGAAATAAAGCCCTGTGAACCCTAATCGTTAAATACAATCTTATAAATTCGGCCACGAAGCAAACCTTCAGCAAAACATCAAACCAAATCCCTTCAAAAAGGCCAAATGCTTCTGGTAAAAGGGTGATAAACCCCAAAGTAAATACCCATAAATACAGTCGAAAAGGAAATTGAATATAATAGAGAATAAAGCCAAATTTCTTCACAAAAAATAATCCTATTGCACCTGTTATCACCAATATAAACATTGGAAACATCAGTATAACGCGTATCTGTTCTGACAATTGATACGATGATTCATCGAAATGAGTTACAATTTGCCATATTTGCACGCTCATAAAAAGCAATGATAATATATCGAGAAGCGCGAAAGAGCGGAGGGTTAAACGCATATTTAGTTACAGTATTTAGAAAGTAAAGCGTCGGCTTTATCTGATCCCATATATTTCACAAAATTAAAATCATCACAAGCACCTTGTTTATCTCCTTGTTTTATTTTTTTTAAACCCGCGTTTATTTTGCCCTGTAAGTAATCATCATCAATTTCCAATTCTACTTTAAGTTTCAAAATTTTTGGTTCATCTTCTGCATTATATTTACCTTTTTCTTTGCCACGATAAAAGTTGAGGATAACATTTGTTAATTCCTTTTCAGCTTTATAAGCCCTAATAGCCATCGCAATTGAATTCTTGTCTCTGTTTTCACAACCATAGCCCTTTAAGGTAAAACGCATTGGGATGAGGATTAAAGCCAATGTATCATGATTTATTGAAACTTTCCATTTTCCACTACTTAACTTTATCAGTCGGAGTGCCTCATCGTCTAGATCGCTTCCAATTCCCTTGGTAAGGGTTGCATAATATACTTCACCTTTTGCATTTAATTTAAACCCAACATTTATGGTTCCCTGAATGCAATTTTGTGCAGAATAAGAGGGATATATGGTGTTATTCTTCATAAATTCCGACAAACCTCCTTCCAATTGAGGCTCTTGTGCCTTAAGGCCCATAGATAGGAGAAGGAGGAATGCAGTTATGATGTTTATCATGGTTAAATTTACGCATTTTATCTTAATTCAGGCCCAAAGGTGGAGCATAAAATAAGTGCTGGATCTGGACAGTTCTTTAAATAATTTTCTCGTTTCGAAAACTGACAAACTCCAGGATAATCGCCTTTAGCATCTTTCATGTCAAATATCAATTGAAAATGCAAATGGGGAGGCCAATATCCATTTTCTTCTTTAACGCCAAAGCTAGCAAATTGTTTCCCAGCAGGGATAGATTGCCCCTCGGTTAAGCCCTCAAGCGAAGCTAAACTTAAATGACCGTACAAACCGAATATTTTTACATCATCCAATTGGTATTCCAGTATTATGGTTGCTCCGTAATC
>JACMOW010000120.1 GCA_014377775.1 Pedobacter sp.
AATGGTTTCGAAAGCCTGTGGGATACTTAAATTTAGGCTATTGCAGATAAAATAAATCGTTAAGAATACGGATAGTACTAAGAAAAATGTTTGCAACGTATCAGTTATGATAATAGTTTTTAACCCACCTTTAAAGGTATAAGACCAAATTAGTCCTAACGAAATAAGTACGGTTGCCCAAAAAGGAATGCCATACGAATCGAATATGAAACGTTGTAAAACAATAACAACTAGGTATAATCGAAATGCTGATCCTATGGTTCTACTAATTAGAAAGATGGAAGCAGCTGTTTTATAGCTAAAATATCCAAGACGTTGTTCAATATAGCTATAAATGGAGGTTAAACGCATTCGGTAATAAAGTGGTAATAATACAGTGGCGATAATGATGAAGCCGATCGCATTACCAATTACAAATTGAAAATATTGAAATTGATTCCCAGAAGGAGCACCTACCTCACCAGGTACTGAAATAAAAGTTACCCCAGACAAAGCGGTTCCAATCATGCCAAAAGCAACTAAATACCATTTAGAGTTGCGGTTTGCCAAAAAGAAGGTAGAATTGTCGGATGATTTTTTTGAAGTTGCAAAAGCAATGATGATCAAAATGGCAAAATAGCCAATCAAAAAGGATAAAAGTATTTCTGGACTCATATATTATATTTAGTGCTGCTAAATGTAAGAATTTACCGCTTGGAATCAATTTTTACGAACAAAATAATTATTCATATTTTTAGTTAAATTTGTTCAATGAATTTTTCTTCCAAACTGCTTGAAGATGCAGTATATGAATTCTCAAAATTACCAGGTGTAGGGCAAAAAACTGCACTAAGGTTAGTTTTACATCTGCTAAATAAAGACCAAGAAGAGGTTTCCCATTTTGGAAATACCCTCATTAAATTGAAGCAGCAAATTAAACATTGTACGATTTGTCATAATATTTCCGATCATACGATTTGCAGTATTTGTGCAGCTACTAAAAGAGATAGGGAATTGATTTGTGTGGTTGAAGATACCCGTGATGTAATGGCGATAGAAAATACCAATCAATTCTTTGGCGTTTATCATGTTTTAGGGGGTCTAATTTCACCTATGGACGGTGTTGGTCCATCTGATTTGTATATTGATAGCTTGGTACAACGTGTGGCAACAACACCTGTGAAAGAAATCATTTTAGCATTAAGTGCAACTATGGAAGGGGATACTACGCTTTTTTACCTTCATAAACGGCTAAAGGATTTACAAATTCCGATAACCACAATAGCCAGAGGTATTGCCTTTGGTGGCGAATTGGAATATGCGGATGAGGTAACTTTAGGGCGATCGATCATTACCCGTATTCCTTACGAAAGCTCAATTTTGAAATAAAGATGAGAAAGTGGATTGGGTTTGCTTTAGGATTAATGATTTCGATAAATAGTTTTGCGCAGGTTAAAATCCATTCGCATAACGATTATGTGCAAAAACAACCTTTTCTTATTGCTTATAATAATAAAGTTGATGAAATGGAAACAGATATTTTTCTTGTAGGTGATTCTATTCTCGTTGCGCATAGTAAAAAAGAAATTAATCCCTCAAATACGCTTTACAGTTTATATTTGCATCCGATAGCAGAAGCCTTTAAAAGACATAAGGACAGGGTAAGCGACGATAAAAAATATACTTTTAGTTTAATGATTGATGTTAAGGAAAATTGGAATGCCGTTTATCCCTCACTAAAGAAAGAAATAGAAAAGTATGGTGATATATTTAATCGTAATAAGCAAAAATACGCCATTAAGATCGTGATTAGCGGTTCAAGACCAGATCATTCTACATTTAATGCTTTTCCAAAATGGTTGTTTTTTGATGGCTTGCCAAATGTTGGCTATGCTAAGAAAGACTTGGAACGGGTAGCGACAATCAGTGATAATTTCTCAGCATATTCAAAATGGAAGGGTGATGGAGAAATTCCAAACGAGGATAAAGATAAATTGAGGAAGGTTATTGTACAAGTACACAAACTCAATAAGCCCATTCGTTTTTGGGGAGCTCCCGATACCGAATCTTGCTGGAAACAATTAACAGCTTTAGGTGCTGATATCATTAACACAAACAAAATAGCGGAAAGTAAAAAATACTTCGAGAATGAATTTTAAGGATAAAACAATCATTATTACAGGAGCCTCATCGGGTATAGGTAAAGCTTTGGCCGGAGAATTAGCACAACGGGGAGCAAACTTGGTATTGGGAGCAAGACAATATGTTACCTTATGCGAAATCGCTGCCAACTTAGAAGCAAAGTATGCAATTAAGGCTCTTGCTGTGCAATGTGATGTGAGTAAAGAAGAGGATTGTGAACTGTTGATCAAGCAAGCAGTTGAAACTTTTGGTAAAGTTGATATTTTGATTAATAATGCTGGACTTTCGATGCGTGCATTGTTTCAGGATTTAGATTTATCCATCATCAAGAATTTAATGGACGTTAACTTTTGGGGAGCGGTTTACTGTACAAAATATGCTTTACCAGAAATTTTAAAAACCAAAGGTAGCATTGTTGCCGTATCTTCTATAGCTGGCTATAGAGGGTTACCTGGAAGAACGGGCTATTCTTCATCAAAGTTTGCGATGAATGGTTTCATGGAAGCCTTACGAACAGAGTTACTGAAAACAGGCGTACACGTGATGGTAGTGTGCCCAGGTTTTACAACATCAAACATTAGAGTTGCCGCATTGGCGAAAGATGGTGTAGCGCATGGTGAAACCAGCATGGAAGAGGGAAATATGATGACAGCTGAAGAAGTTGCATCTCGCATTAGCGACGGCGTATTTAAACGTAAACGTACATTGGTAATGACAAGCCAAGGTAAACTTGCCGTATGGATGAATAAATTTTTTCCAGCATTTACAGATAAAAAGGTGTTCGAGTTATTTGCGAAAGAGAAAAATGCCCTTATAAAATAGGAATAAAGAATTCCTACTCATTTATCAAATATTAATGAAACTAAAAATAATACTAATGATTTTCGCTTTCCTAGGGCAGATTTTTTCTGGCTCGGCTCAAGTTCGGGTGATAAAAGATATCAATTATGCCCAAACTACCAATGTCGAAACTACCTTAAATATCTATCATAAAAAGAAGGGACCACAAAATCAGGATGTGATCATCTTTATCCATGGCGGATCATGGAGTAGTGGCAAGAAGGAAACTTACTGGTGGTTAGGTAGAAATTTAGCGAAGAAGAACATCGTAACTGCTGCAATTAATTACCCTTTAGCTCCTGGGGCAACATTTAAAGAAATGGCAATAGCGAGTGCTCAAGCTGTAAAGTGGGTAAGAGATAGTATTTCTGCTTATGGTGGAAACCCAAATCGAATTTTTTTAATGGGTCATTCTGCTGGTGGGCACTTGTGCGAGCTGATTAATGCGGATTCTGAATATTTTAAAGCGGTGAATATTGATAATCCTGTTAAAGGTGTGATTTTAAATGATGCTTTTGGATTGGATATGGAAGAATATTTAACCAAAGCTGAAAAGGATGATGGCTATACCGATTTTTTGAGAACATTTAGTGCTGATCCAAAAATTTGGCAAATGGGGTCTCCCTTATTTTATGTGAAGAATGTAAAAAACCCTCACTTAATTTTTTACGGTGGTAAAACCTATCCTGCTATCCAAATCCAATCTGAAAGAATTTATAAATCATTAATAGCGCAAAATGTTCCTGTAAAATTAGAAGTAATTAAAGGTAAGAAACATGTTGGGATGATTAGTCAGATGATTTTTGGAGGAAATAGCCTTTATAGAAGTATTTCAACCTTTTTGGCTGACCATAATTAATCAAATTCAATTTTTTTTCATAAAGATTTTGCAATTCATAAAAACTATTCGATATTTGTAACCGAATGATACAGATAAACACAAATAAAAACTGGTGGTGGCATAACGCAATAGCGTGATGTAACCTCTTTTGTGCTTATTTTTTATAAAAATATTTAGAAGGTTGCTTATTTAGCAGCCTTTTTTGTTTTATGCCCATGAAGAAAATTTTAAACCATTTATTTGAAAATAAAACCTTTAGTAGAGAAGAGGCGCAGCGAATTTTAACGTCTATTGCAATGGGCGAGTTTAACAGTTCTCAGATCGCCGCTTTCATAACTGCTTATGGAATGCGAAATATTACAGTTTACGAATTGCAGGGTTTTCGGGATGCGATGCTCGATCTCTGTTTGAAGATTGATCTTTCTGATTTTGAATTGGTTGATCTTTGCGGAACTGGTGGCGATGGTAAGGATACTTTCAATATTTCAACGCTTGCTTCCTTTGTTGTAGCCGGAGCTGGGTATAAAGTTGCCAAGCATGGTAATTATGGGGTTTCCTCAGGCTGTGGGTCGTCTAATGTGATGGAATTTTTAGGCTATACTTTTACTAATGATGAAAGTACCTTAAAAAGGAGTTTAGATCAGGCTGGTATTTGCTTTTTGCATGCTCCTTTATTTAATCCAGCCATGAAAACCGTGGCGCCAATTAGAAAGGAATTGGGCGTAAAAACATTCTTCAATATGCTAGGTCCAATGGTAAATCCGGCGCAGCCAAAAAATCAGATTATAGGTGTGTTTAGTTTAGAACTAGCTCGCTTATATGCTTACTTATATCAACAAACCGATAAAAATTATACCATTATTCATGCGGTTGATGGTTTTGATGAAATTTCTTTAACCTGCGATTTTAAGACCTTTAGCAAAAATGGAGAAACGCTAAATAAAGTTTCTGATTTGGGTTTTGAAGAAATAGCTGAAAAAGAAATCCAAGGTGGCGATACGGTAGAATCTTCTGCCGAAATTTTTATAAATGTTTTAAATGGAAAAGGGACTGATGCCCAAACTAATGTGGTATTAACCAATTCTGCATTAGCAATTCAAACCATAAAGGAAACTATGGCCTTTGCCGATTGTTATTATGAAGCGGAAGAATCGTTATCGACCAAAAAAGCATTAAAAAGCTTTAAAAATTTGATTAACATTTAATTGAAACATGAAGGAGTTGAGAAAAATGAAGTTGAAGTTAAAAATTTGTGGAATGAAACAGGCAGCTAATATTGCTGCGGTGGCAGAATTGCATCCAGATTATTTGGGATTTATATTT
This sequence comes from Pedobacter sp., assembly GCA_014377775.1. GTDB lineage: Bacteria > Bacteroidota > Bacteroidia > Sphingobacteriales > Sphingobacteriaceae > Pedobacter. The sequence continues at coordinate 5,126 of JACMOW010000120.1, forward strand.
TATCAAAAATCTCCGCGTTTCATTAACGAAGTTTCTGCAGAACTAATCAAGTATATACCTTCAAGTATTAAAACTACAGGCGTTTTTGTAGATGAAGAATTGGAAACAGTAAAAGCGTATATTTTTAGGTATAATTTAAAAGCAGTTCAGCTGCATGGTAAAGAAAGTGAAACGTATTGCCAAGAAATTAAATTAACTGGAGTAGAGGTAATTAAAGCATTTGGGTTAAATAGGGATTTTGATTTTAATCAACTATTAAGCTATTCGCGTACAATAGATTATTTTTTATTTGATACTCAAACACCAGGCCATGGCGGTTCAGGAAAAGTATTTGATTGGAAATTACTACAGAACTATACACTTAATATTCCTTATTTTTTGAGTGGAGGAATTGACAAAGTACATGCCAAAACGATTGCAGAAATAAGCGACCCCAGACTTTATGCGTTAGATATAAACAGCAAGTTTGAGCTTACGCCTGGATTAAAAGATGTTGATAAAATTAAGGTATTTAAAGCTTTAACAACTTTATAGCACGGTGCAAAGAAAGTTGTCAGAACAAAAACAATAATTATGAACTATTTTGTAAATGATAAAGGATATTATGGAGATTTTGGAGGTGCGTATATCCCCGAAATGCTTTATCCAAATGTGGAAGAGTTAAGACAGAAGTATTTGTCGATTATCCATGAAGAAAGCTTTCAGCAAGAATTTAAAGCTTTACTAAAAGATTATGTAGGTCGCCCTTCACCGTTGTATTTAGCTAAACGTCTGTCTGCAAAATATGGGGCAAATATTTTTCTTAAGAGAGAAGATTTAAACCATACAGGTGCACATAAAATTAACAATACCATTGGTCAGATTTTATTGGCTGAGCGTTTGGGAAAAAAACGAATTATTGCTGAAACAGGTGCTGGTCAGCATGGTGTGGCAACGGCTACCGTATGTGCGTTACGTGGATTAGAATGCGTGGTGTACATGGGCGAAGTAGATATTAAGCGCCAGGCTCCAAATGTTGCGCGTATGAAAATGCTGGGAGCAACAGTTGTGCCTGCACTATCAGGCAGTAAAACTTTAAAAGATGCAACGAATGAAGCCATGCGCGATTGGATTAATAATCCAATAGATACGCACTACATCATCGGATCGGTAGTTGGGCCACATCCATACCCAGATATGGTCTCTATTTTTCAATCTGTTATATCTGAAGAAACTAAAAAGCAATTATTAGTGCAAACAGGGAAAGCAGAACCGGATTATGTAATGGCCTGTGTTGGGGGCGGAAGTAATGCAGCTGGTATGTTTTATCATTTTATTGATGATGAAAACGTAAAACTCATTGCGGTAGAAGCTGCTGGAAAAGGAGTTAACTCTGGTTTTTCGGCTGCAACAACTTTGTTAGGTAAAGAAGGTGTTTTGCATGGTAGTAGAAGTATTTTAATGCAAACAGCAGACGGGCAAGTAGTAGAGCCCCACTCTATTTCAGCAGGATTAGATTATCCAGGCATTGGTCCGCAACATGCCCATTTATTTAAAACTGGTCGCGGACAATACGTTTCGATCACCGATGATGAGTCGTTGAATGCAGGTTTATTGTTAACGCAATTAGAAGGCATTATCCCAGCTATAGAAACGGCTCATGCTTTGGCTTATTTAGAGTATATGAAGTTTAACGGTGACGAAAATGTAGTAATCTGCTTATCTGGTAGGGGTGATAAAGATCTGGAAACGTATATGAAACACTTTAATTTTTAAGCAGGGAATAATGAAACGGGAATAGAAAATAGATCAGGCTTACAATCCACTCCCTATTTCCAATTCCCTATTTCCAATAAACATCAAAATATGAATAAACTACAAAAACTTTTTTCAACTAAAAAGAAAGGCCTTCTGTCAATCTATTATACTGCTGGTTATCCAAATTTAACCGATACTTTACAAATTGCCGAAGCTTTAGAAGAATCGGGAGCCGATTTTATAGAAATTGGGTTTCCTTACTCAGATCCCGTAGCCGATGGGCCTACTATTCAGGCTAGTAGTAAACAAGCGCTTGATAATGGGATGAATTTAGGAATCCTGTTTGAGCAATTGAAGGATTTGCGTAAAACCGTTACCATTCCTATTTTATTGATGGGCTATGTAAATGTGGTTTTACAATATGGGGTGGCTAATTTTTGTAAAAAATGTAAAGATGTTGGAATTGATGGCTGTATTATTCCAGATTTACCAATGTATGAGTATGAAGAATTATACTATAAATATTTCGATGAGAATGGGATTAGTAACATCTTTTTGGTTACGCCGCAAACCTCTGATGAACGCATTCGAAAAATTGATGGTTTAAGTAATGCATTTATTTATTTATTGTCGTCGGCCGCCACCAC
>JACMOW010000003.1 GCA_014377775.1 Pedobacter sp.
ACATAAAAAAGGTCGAGAATTCTAATCCCGACCAATTCCTTTGAGATCGAAATCCTTTACCAGAATTTCACATAAATCATCGCTAAAATCATTAAAGTAACCACAATCATAACCAATGTTGAAGGCTCTAGCTTAAACATTGTTCTATCAATTTCGAATGCTTTAGGGTTAATTTTTGGTCCAGCTAAACTCATTACAATCATCACAATCATCGTAAAGGCAAACGATAAGCCCATACAAATTAGGAATGGAATTTCGAATCCCCCTTTACCATTAGGGTAAGCCGTATACAAGAACGTTTCGTTACCAAACCAACCCGGTGCATAATTATTAAAGATTACAGATAGGGCAAATCCAGTTAATAAACCTGCAATTGCTGCTGCTCCCGTAGTGCGTTTCCAGAACATTCCTAAAATAAACATGGCAAATACACCCGGACTAATAAATCCTGTATACTTTTGAATGAAGGTAAAACCACCTTCACCACCAATACCTAGTAAATCGTTCCACGTTAATAAAACAGATAAAACGATTGCTAATAAGATGGTTATTCTACCCACGCTTACCAATTTTTTGTCTTCAGCGCCTTTATTGATGTATTTTTTATAAATATCTAAGGTGAAAATGGTAGAAATACTATTCGCTTTACCTGCTAAAGAGGCTACAATAGCGGCGGTTAATGCGGCTACCGATAATCCTTTTAAACCAGTAGGTAAGAATCCTAAAATTGCAGAGTAAGCATTATCTGAATTAAAGTGACCTCCTGGGGCCATTTCTGCTTGCAATGCACCATTTTTGTGCAATACATAAGCTGCAATACCTGGAAGCATTACAATAATAGGCATACCCAATTTTAAAAATCCAGCAAATAAAATACCTGTTCTTGCAGTTTTTAAATCGGCACCCAAGGCTCTTTGGGTAATATATTGATTGCATCCCCAATAATTTAAGTTCACGATCCATTGGCCTGCAAAGTACATGGCTATTCCTGGTAACATTAAGTATTTGTTAATATCGGCTTGTGTACTATTTGGTCCGGGTTTGTCCAAAATCATATGGAAGTGATCAGGTGCATCTTTTAACAACATTTTAAATCCGGCAATAGCATCTTTACCTAAGCCAAATTGCTCGCTTACCAATGTTAAAGCAATATAAGTGGTGGCTAAACCCCCTATAATTAATACCACCACTTGAATAACATCCGTAAAACCAATTACCTTCATTCCACCCAGTGTAATTACGAGTGCAAAAACGGCAAGACCGATCATCACCACGCCAAAATAATCTGGACTAATCATGCTACTAATCGCAATAGCACCTAAGTATAAAATGGAGGTTAGATTAACGAAAATGTATAAAAATAACCAAAATATAGCCATAATTAAACTCACCGTTTCGTTGTAACGGGTTTGTAAGAATTGCGGCATCGTAAAGATTTTATTCTTTAAATAAATTGGGATAAACCAAACTGCAACAATAATTAATGCAATAGCGGCCACCCATTCGTAAGCGGCAACTGCAATACCCACTACAAATCCATTTCCACTCATACCGATAAATTGTTCGGCCGAAATGTTTGAGGCAATGAGCGAAGCACCAATGGCCCACCAGGTTAAAGATCCTTCGGCCAAGAAAAAATCGTGGCTCCCCGAAACTTCTTTATTTTTTTTGCGGCTGTAAATCCAATAGCCATATCCAGTAATCATGATAAAATAAAAGATAAAGACCGCAATATCTACCGCTGAAAAATTGTTCATAATGTTAGTTTTATTTGGTTAGGTTTTTATTTATAATAAACTTCATTCCAATGAAGCTCATTTCTAAATTGGGTTATTTTTGTATCAGCTCCAATGTTAATGTATTCTAAACCTGCAATATTTGCAAAATCTAATAAATGTTGGGTACTTAAATTCTGGCTATAAGCAGTATGATGTGCTCCACCTGCATAAATCCAGGCCGCACAGCCTGTCTTCATATCTGGTAGTGGTTTCCACAACACCCTAGCAACAGGTAAATTGGGTAATTCATTTTCAATATTAACTGCCGTTACTTCATTAACCAATAAGCGGAAGCGATTGCCCATATCAATTAAGGAAGCATTTAATGCATTGCCACCGGCAACATTAAACACCAATCGAGCAGGATCTGCTTTGCCGCCAATGCCTAATGGATGTACTTCTAAGTTGGCTTTGCCATTTGCTAATGATGCATCAATTTCTAACATGTGCGAACCTAAAACCATAGAATTGGTTGGATCAAAATGATATGTATAATCTTCCATAAAAGCATTACCACCTGGTAAACCAGCGCCCATTACTTTACATGCGCGAACCAAAGCGGCTGTTTTCCAATCGCCCTCACCTGCAAATCCATACCCATCCGCCATTAAACGTTGCACAGCAATACCAGGCAATTGAACCATGCCATGTAAATCTTCAAAAGTATCTGAAAAGCCTTTAAAACCACCATCAACTAAGAATTTACGTAAACCGATTTCGATTTTAGCAGCTTCATAAATAGACGAATATGGAGTATTGGTCGCAATATGATAGCTGTCTTCGTATTCGGTAAGCAATTCCTTTATCGATTGTTCGCTACTACTATTGATAATTTCTACCAAATCGCCAATACCATAAGTGTTTACTGAGAAACCAAATTTTAATTCTGCTTCCACTTTATCGCCATCTGTTACGGCTACATAGCGCATGTTATCGCCAAAACGGGCAAATTTTGCACCTTGCCAATCGTTCCAACCAGCAGCAGCTCTGCACCATATCTCAATTTCGCTGATTACACTTTCGTCTTGCCAATGGCCAACTACTACTTTACGATCTCTTCGCATTCGTGAAACCATAAAGCCAAATTCGCGATCGCCATGTGCACTTTGGTTTAAATTCATAAAATCCATATCGATTGTGCTCCATGGAATATCACGGTTAAACTGTGTGTGCAAATGTAATAATGGCTTTTGAAGGATATTTAAACCTCTAATCCACATTTTAGCAGGAGAGAAGGTGTGCATCCAAGTAATTATCCCAATACAGTTCACGGTAACGTTTGCTTGCTGTAAAGTTTCAAAAATTTCTTCTGGGGTCTTAACTATAGGTTTATATACTACGTGTACTGGTATTTTGCTTTCCTGATTTAGCGAATCAGCAACTTTTTGTGCGTGGGCAGCTACTTGTTTTAATGTTTCTTCACCATACAAATCTTGCGTACCAGTAATAAACCAAACTTCGAATTTCTTTAAATCAATCATTGTGTTATGCGTTATGCTTTTGAATCATGAAGCTCCATGCCCCATGCTATTTTAATTCCTGACCGTAGTAAGCGCCATCCCCATGCTTCCTATCAAAATGTTTTTTAATTAATGATTTTTTTAGCTTTGGCGCATGCAAATTAATTTGTTGTGTTAATATTGCCATTTGAGCAATATTTTCTAGTACTGCACTATTGTAAACTGCTTTTTGCGCTGTTTTCCCCCATGTAAATGGAGCATGATTACCCACTAAAATCATTTCCACTTCATTATAGTTTAATCCTAGCGCCTTAAAATGATTAATAATTTGAAAACCAGTTTCGTATTCATAATTACCTTTAATCATCTCATCGTTCATAGGCGGAGCACAAGGGATATCTACTGTTAAGTGATCTGCATGAGTTGTTCCATAAATAGGAATTGCACGCTGTGCCTGTGCCCATGAAGTGGCGAAAGTTGAATGTGTATGTACTATCCCTTCAATTAACGACCAGTTCTTGTACAACACTGCATGAGTTTGGGTATCAGAAGAAGGACGTAAATTGCCTTCAATAATATTTCCATCAAAATCTACCACCACCATTTTATCTACCGTTAAATTCTCGTAAGGAACGCCGCTCGGTTTGATGGCGAATGCGCCACTTTGTTGATCAGCAGCACTTACATTTCCAAACGTAAAAAGCACCAAATTTAATTTTGGTAATTGCATATTTGCTTCGTAAGCTTGTTCTTTTAAATTTTGATAAATCTTCATGATATATAAGCTTTAATATCTCTTTTAATGTATTTCTCAAAATATCTACCTAAGTTTTGGTATTGTTGATAATGTTCACGATACATTTTTTGCTTTTTCTTATTGGGCTTGTATTCTTTTTCAAAGCCAGTGCCCATAGCTTTCATGGCATCTTCTATGGTCGGATAAATCCCAGCAGCTACACCTGCAAACATTGCCGCACCCAAGGCACAAGTATGCTCAAAACGATGAATTCGAATTGGCATTTCCAAAATATCAGACATCATTTGCATAATGTAAGGCGATTTTTTCGCTACTCCACCAATACCTATAATTCCTTTAACGGGTATATTCTCCGCTACAAAACATTCAACAATACTTTTTGCACCAAAACAAGTAGCTTCAACTAAAGATCTAAATATTCTTGGCGCGTCTGTACCCAAGCTCAAGCCTGTAATTGCTCCCTTTAATTCTTGGTTGGCATTTGGTGTTCTTCTTCCATTAAACCAATCTATTGCCAATTCTTCATAATCATCATCGCCTAATGCTTCAGCATGTTTACTTAAGGTTGCAATTATTTTTCCTTCTAGTTCTGTTTTTAATGCTTCCGCCGTTGCGGGATCAATAATTGTAGATTCAGATAAAAGGTGGTTTAGTGGCCAACTAATTACATTTTTAAACCATGCATATACATCTCCGAAGGCTGATTGACCGGCTTCTAAACCTACCATGTTTGGAATTACAGATCCATTTACTTGTCCACATATCCCTTTAATTAGTTTGCCTTCCATATCTTGGTTTGGCGCCACTAAAATATCACAAGTACTTGTTCCCATTACTTTGCTTAAAAAGTAAGGCTCAATTTGTCCACCAACAGCACCCATGTGTGCATCAAACGCACCCACGCCAATAACAACATTAATACTTAAGCCTAATATTTCAGCCCACGCTGCACTTAAATTCCCTGCTGGTACATCAGAAGTGTAGGTGTCAGTAAATAATTGTGCTCTGAAACCTTTTAGTAAGGGGTCTAGACTACCGAAAAAATTATCACTTGGCAAACCGCCAAATTCTTCGGCCCATAATGCTTTGTGTCCTGCCGCACAACGGCTCCGTTTCATTTTTTTTACATCCGTTTCGCCACACAACAAAAAAGGTATCCAATCGCAATGCTCAACCCATGAAACGGTATGGTTTCTAACTTTTATATCTGTTCTTAAAATGTATAATAATTTAGACCAAAACCATTCAGATGAATAAACGCCGCCGGCATATTTGAGATAATTTATCTCAAATTTTTCTGCATGCACATTTATCTCATTTGCTTCTTTAATAGCGGTATGATCTTTCCAAAGCATAAACATTGCATTTGGATTTTCCTCAAAACCAGGGGTTAAAGATAAGGGAATTCCAGCTTCATTAACAGAAATAGGAGTCGAGCCCGTAGTGTCAACCGCTATTCCCTTTATGTGATTTGCAATTTTATCTCCGCCAGCCTTTGCAATACATTCTTTAATGGTATGCGTTATACCTTCAATATAATCTAATGGATGCTGCCTAAATTGATTAATTGCTGGATTACAATATAATCCCTTTTTCCATCTGGGATAAAAGAATACGGAGGAGGAAATTTCTTTTCCATTACTGGTATCTACCAATACAGACCGAACCGAGTCGGTGCCATAATCTACGCCAATTACATAGTTCACTTGTTCATACAAATTAATAAATGTCTAATTAACGTTTATTTTTTTGAAATGCAAAATTTTCTAGGTAATAGTTATAAAATTTATTGCTATGGCATTAAATTTTATATAAAAGCCTCTTCAATAATTTGAGTGTAAAAATCTTTTAATGGTACACCCATTGCTGCTACTTGTTGCGGAATAAAACTAGTTGCAGTTTGCCCCGGAATGGTATTGATTTCAATAAAGTAAAAATTATTGGTTTCGTGTTGTAGAAAGTAGTCGATACGTACAATGCCTTTACAGTTCAATTTTTGATAAACCGCAACTACAATACTTTCAACCCTAGCTTTTTCTTCCTCACTCATTCGGCCAGGTGTAATTTCTTCTGCTGCTCCTGGTGTATATTTTGCTTCAAAGTCGAAAAATTCATTTGTTGGGATCACTTCGGTTGCTGGTAAAACCATAATATTTCCTTTTGTTTTAAAAACACCAACAGAAAACTCCCTACCCGCTACAAATTCTTCTACCAAAACTTGGTTATCTTCTTTAAATGCTTTGTCTAAGGCTTCCTTTAAATCATCGTTGTGTTTAACTTTAGACATTCCAATACTGCTTCCGCCATTGTTAGGCTTCACAAAATAAGGTAATGTTAGCTGACTAGTAATTTCAGCTAAATTAGTTTCTTCGTTATTAAAAAGTTGCAAGGATTTGGCAGTATTCAAATTTTTTATGCCATTTACAATTGCTTTGGTATAGCCCTTATTCATGGTAATTGCCGAAGTTAGTGCATTACAGGTGGTGTAGGGCATTCTAATCATATCAAAGTAGCCTTGTAGTTTTCCATCCTCGCCAGGTGAACCATGAATGGCAATAAAAACGCCATCAAATTTGATTTTTCTTCCATTTAAGTTTAAAGAAAAATCGTTTCTATCAATTTCAATCTTAACTGAATCAGCAGGTTCATAAAACCAACCATTTTCGGTGAGCATAATTTTATATACTTCGTATTTAGTAGTGTCTATATGTTGAGCAATAGTAGCTGCGCTTTTTACAGATATCACCCACTCTCCGGTAGTTCCGCCCGTTAATAATGCAATTGTTTTTTTCATGTGGTTTTATTAATAGTACTCAAAAATATAAATTAGTTGATGCAGATTTGATTTTAATTGAGATAAAATATTTTTTTAAGCTAAATTTGAGCTTTCGTGTTATTAATAAAACCACATGAATTCAAAAACGAAATTAATTAAACTCATAATAGCTTCATTACCGAAAAAATTTTTATAAACAAATGAAAAATAAATGAGCAACTTTATTGCCTATATTAAGTCAAAATCATTCAGAAATAATCTTATTGCTGCAGTTTGCACAGTCGCAGCCATTTTATTAATTGCTTTTTTTAGCTTACGCTACTATACCAAGCATGGTGAAGGTTTAGATGTGCCCGAAGTTAAGGGACTAACCATCTCTCAAGCTGTTTCTAAGTTAGAAGAATTGGGACTGCGTTACGAAATCGATTCTGTATACGTGAGCGATAAGCCTCCTGGCATTGTAACCGATCAAGATCCAGATGCAGGGACTTTTGTAAAGGGTAATCGAACTATTTATTTAACGATTAATGTTACACAGGCACCAAATATTAAATTTCCAGATATCGAATTTAAATCCCTTCGTGAGGCTCAAGCTATTTTAGAAAGCTATCGATTAAAACTTGGTGATACCATTTATAAACCCGACGTAAGTAGAAATGTGGTTTTAGAAGCCTTTTTTGGCGGACAACTTATTAAAGCAGGAGAAATTCTGCCTACTGGGTCTCGAATTAACCTAACTTTAGGGGATGGTAGAGGCAATGAAGATGTAGAACTTCCTAATTTAATTGGTTTTACGCTCGATGAAGCGCGTTTTTCTTTACGAGGGTCTATGCTAAGCTTAGGTACCATCTCATCAGAAGGCATAATTACCGATTCGGCTACTGCTGTAATAGTTTCACAATTTCCTTTAACTGCTGATACATTAATCAAAGTAAAATTGGGTTCGCCAGTAAACATTACCATAATAAACAAAAAGCAATAAATACCAACACGATAAAATGAGTATCGAAATAAAGAGAAGCACAAAAATCATCATAGCTATAACAGTTATAATGCTAATTATTGGTAGTTTTTACGGTTTAAATGTATATAAAACCTATTTAGCTCCCAATGTTAATGGCGATCAGACATACCTATATATCAAAACTGGGTCTGATTATAATGATCTATTAAGCCATTTGCAAAACAAAAACACACTAAATAATCTTGATGCTTTTAAAAAAGCAGCTGATAAAATGAATTTGCCAGCTAGCTTAAAGCCGGGCAGATATCGTCTAAGTGAAGATTTGAATAATAGAACCTTGATTAATATGCTAAAAGCTGGAAATCAAGATCCTGTAAAGCTAAAATTTCAAAACATTCGTAAAAAGGAAAATTTTGCTGCCTATATGGCGAAGAACATGGAAGCCGATTCATTGGCTTTTATCAGTGTATTAGATTCTACAGCGCTTCTGGAAAAATATGGCTTTAATAAAGAAAATAGCTATAGTTTGTTTATCCCTAATACTTACGAGCTTTATTGGAACATTAAACCGATAGCATTTTTTGAAAAGATGCAGAAAGAGTATAATAAATTTTGGACTGACGAGCGCAAACAAAAGGCCGCTAAGCTTAATCTTACTCCGATACAGGTTTCTATATTAGCGTCAATTGTAGACTCAGAAGCACTCTATGATAAAGAAATGCCAATTATTGCAGGTTTATATCTAAATCGTTTAAATCGGGGTATTTTGTTACAGGCAGATCCAACCGTAATTTTTGCGAACAATGATTTTACGGTTAAGCGTGTAACGAATAAGTTGTTGTCGGTAGATTCCAAGTACAATACCTACAAATATAAAGGCTTGCCACCTGGACCAATTATGATGCCTAGTATTAATGCCATTGATGCCGTTTTAGATCGGCAAGTAAATAACTATATTTATATGTGTGCCAAAGACGATTTTTCTGGTTACCATAACTTTGCAGAAAATGAAACGCAGCACAATATCAATGCAAAAAAATATAGAGAAGCTTTAAATAAGCGCAATATTTACAGGTAATGTTTGTATACGAAAGTAAAGTAAAGGTTCGATATATCGAAACCGATCAGATGGGTATCGTGCATCATGCCAATTACGCGCAATATTACGAATTGGCACGAACCGAGTGTTTTGAAGCTTGTTCGGGCATGAGTTATGCAGCTATGGAGGCAGAAGGGGTGATGCTACCTATTTTAGAATTGCAATCGAAATATTTAAAACCTGCGTATTATAATCAGGTATTAACCATTAAATCGATAGTAAAAGAGTTACCCTCTGTTCGACTAAATGTGGAATACGAAGTTTATAACGAAGCCAATGAACTGATAAATATCGGCAAAACCACTTTGGTTTTTGTAAAGAAGGAAACGCGTAGGCCTTGTCAACCGCCCGAAAACTTTATGACAAACGTAAGGCAGTATTTTTTATAACACATGGATTGGATTCACAAACAATTATTAAAATTAAAATGGTACGACATGCTAATTGCATGGACAAAAGTTTGCGTATTGCCAGGATTTAGCCCACTTCCCATTTATACAGTTGCAACCTTCTTTTTTAAGGAAATAGGGAAGGAAACGTTAGTGAATAAGGCTTCGTCACTTTCTTATAATTTTATGTTGGCGATATTTCCTGCCATCATTTTTCTATTTACTTTAATTCCTTATATTCCAAAAAGTATTGGTTTTCAAGAACAATTGATGTCGCTTTTAGCTTTAATATTACCTAATAACGCATTTATTGCTTTTGAAAGTACCATAAACGAGATCGTGAATATCCAAAATGGAAGTTTGCTGTCTATTGGTTTTTTTTTATCGTTGTTTTTTGCAACTAATGGTGTACATAAGTTAATGATTGCTTTTAATAAATCATCCTTAATTGTAGAAACGCGTACTTGGTTAAAACAACGACTAGTAGCAATTATACTTACCGTTATTATCGCATTTTCTGTGATTATTTGCATTGCTGCAATGGCCATAGGCGAAATTTTATTAACCTATATAAAAGATGAATTGCATTATGAAGGTAATCTAACATATTATGCGATTCAGTTAACTCGGTGGACTCTACTAGGTACTTTATATTTCGTTACTGTGTCTGTTTTGTACAGATATGGTCCGGCACATGCTAAGAAATGGAAATTTTTTAGTGCAGGTTCTTGGTTGGCTACCATTTTAGCCTTTTTCACCATTTGGGGATTTTCATTTTACATTAACAACTTTAACTCTTACAATAAACTCTATGGTTCAATCGGAACTTTAATTGTAATTATGATTTGGTTGTATCTAAATTCATTAATTTTGCTTGTTGGTTTTGAGCTCAATGCAAGCGTAGACCTATCCAAGCGTAGTGTTAAAATTATCCGTCCAAACTTCAATATCTTCAAAAAACCACTTCCTGTAGAGAATAAATTAGAGAAATCTTAATTTTTTCTACCTCTGTTTGAAGTGATTAAGCACTTTTTTGAAAAAATATCAGTCCATAGTTTGCAGATTTAACCAGAGTTCGTACTTTTGCGGCGGAGAGTTGGCAGAGTGGTCGATTGCGGCAGTCTTGAAAACTGTTGACTTGTCAAAGGGTCCGCGGGTTCGAATCCCCCACTCTCCGC
>JACMOW010000121.1 GCA_014377775.1 Pedobacter sp.
TATTTTCCCAATGCAGAATTTTACGGCATCGAACAAAGAAAAGATCTTGTTGAAATCGCAAAAAACGCTAAAAACATTTCTGAAACCAGCAATGCGTATTTTAAGCATGGAAACTTTACCCAAATAAACTTTAACGATTATAAAAGTATTTATTTTTATAATTCTTTTTGCGAAAACTTAGTTGATAAGGAGGTACTTTGTGATTTTAATAATTCAGGTGATTTGATTGATATGGCTCATATTGATGATCTTTTGGAATATTCCCTAAGTTTATACAATTACTATTCAAATTATCTGCATAAAGTTTTAGATAATATGCCCTCAGGCACTCGATTAGTTACATTTCATGGATCGGAAATTGAAGTACCATACAGTTATAAAATGGTAGAAGAGCATTTTGATAAGGAATTAAGGTTTTGGGTTAGAAAATGAAAAGTAACTCTATACTCCTTATTCATAAGATTGGATACGGTGCCTAGGTGCTGGACATAATTTACACTGTTAAAAATGTGGAATGATCAATTTAAGCCTAAATTAATCACACTGATTAAAACAGGTATTTCTCGAAAACAAGTCACAAAAGATATTTTGGCTGGAATAATTGTGGGTATAGTGGCATTGCCGCTTGCTATCGCATTTGCTATTGCTTCAGGCGTGTCGCCCGAAAAAGGCTTGATAACAGCGGTGATCGCTGGTTTGGTAATATCTGTCCTTAGTGGAAGCCGTGTTCAAATTGGAGGGCCTACAGGTGCCTTTATTGTAATTGTTTATGGTATTGTGCAAGAACATGGCATAGGCGGGCTTACAATTGCAACGTTCTTGGCGGGTTTTCTTATGATTGGTATGGGATTAGCAAGATTCGGTAATTACTTGAAATTCATACCATATCCTCTGATTGTAGGTTTCACAAGTGGCATCGCCTTGATCATTTTCAGTTCCCAGATAAAAGATTTATTTGGAATGCCCATTGAATCTTTACCCGCAGATTTTATTGATAAATGGGAAGTTTACGGTAATAACTTTACTAATTTAAATTGGATAGCGTTTCTTATCGCAATGTTAACTATTTTGACTGCGCTAAATTTTCATCGGGTAACCAAAAAAATACCGGGTTCAATAGTAGCCATTTTCCTTTCGACTATAATTGTTTATTGGTTTAAACTTCCTGTTGAAACCATAGAAACTAAATTCGGTGAAATATCTGGAAAGATTTCATTGCCAAATCTGCCAAATATTGATTATACCACCATAAAAGCTCTTATAAAGCCCGCTATAGCTATCGCCTTATTAGGAAGTATAGAATCTCTTCTTTCTGCTGTTGTTGCGGATGGAATGATAGGAGGCCGCCATCGTTCTAACATGGAATTAGTGGCGCAAGGCACTGCAAATATTTTTTCAGGATTATTTGGTGGGATACCAGCTACTGGCGCCATTGCAAGAACTGCTACGAATATTAAAAATGGTGGTAGAACACCTATAGCTGGGATTGTTCATGCAATAGTGCTTTTAACAATTATGCTTTTGCTTGCGCCAGTTGCAAAACTTATTCCATTATCTTGCTTAGCAGGCATCTTAATAGTAGTTGCATGGCATATGGGAGAATGGCATGTTTTTTTTAGCATGATGAAAAGTAATCGTATGGACATAATCATACTTCTCTGTACTTTTTTTCTTACTGTTTTTTTCGATTTAATCTTAGCTATTGAAATTGGAATGATTTTATCGAGTTTTATTTTTATGAAAAGAATGAGCGAAGTCACTTCCATTAAGAATACAAGAACTAATAATAGTCTCCAGAATGACGATACTTTGTTTGAAGAAGAACTCCCTGAAATACCCAAAGGAGTACTTTTATATGAAATTAATGGACCTTTGTTTTTTGGAGCTTCACAGAAATTTCAAGAAGTGATCTTCGATACAAACCAACAACCTAAAATATTGATTTTAAGAATGCGATGGGTTCCTTTTATTGATGCTACTGGAATAAATCGGTTGAAAGAAATGAGCAGATTGTTACAATCTAAAGGAACCGATATTATAATATCAGGAGCGAACCGTGAAATAAAATCCGAATTGTTAAAAGCAGGTATATACACAATACTTGATAAACACAATATACAAACTGACATACATAATGCTGTCCTTAGAGCTAAACAAATTCTCGAACCGGCTATTAGAAAATAAGGGATATACCTGATTGTCTCCACAATCAATCTATTATTTGCAGACACTTTTTTCTAATTACTTGCCAGCAATCACTGATAAGATTGATAGGCAGCACTTTTGAAAATTTGTATCTTTATATATGAGCTTATTAGGTATTTTCCCTATTGATAAATGGAACTTTACAACACCATCTATTTTAAAAGTACTTTGTGAAGAGGACTATAAATTTTTAATCTCAAATCAGGGTAAGCAGAAATACCGAAAAGGAGAACATGTTTTCAAAGAAGGAATGATACCTTCGGGTATTTTTTATATTCACAGTGGGAAAGTTAAAAAATACAAAGTCGACCAAACAGGAAGAGAGCAGATTATATATGTTGCTAATAGTGGTGAACTGATTGGCTATCATGCTGTTTTGGCGGAAGAAAGATATGCCGATTCTGCTTCGGTAATTGAAGCCAGCATAATTACATTTATTCCTAAAGATGATTTTCTAAACATCCTAAATAAATCTCCTTTATTTGCCCAGAGACTTTTAAAAGCTTTAAGCCATGAATTTACTGTGTTGGCTAATCATATTTCTGTGTTTGCTCAGCGCAGTGCCGTTGAACGACTAGCAATTGCTCTAATCGTAATGCGGGAAAAATACAAATCAGAAACTCCCGAAGGTGAGGAAATTAATATTGATATTTCCAGGCATGA
>JACMOW010000122.1 GCA_014377775.1 Pedobacter sp.
AAATGCACTAAATTATAGGTAAAGCTATCGTAATTATCGATTACCAAAACTGTTCTGTTATTCATTTTTATAGCGTTTACCACAAAGGCACCAAGATCACCAAGTATCTTTGTGCACTTTGTGTCTTTGTGGTTATTATTTATAATTCTTCTGCCATTTCAATTGCCTTACGCAATGCAGCAATTTTGTTATTTACTTCATTTAATTCGCTTTCGGCCACTGAGTCGGCTACAATGCCTGCTCCAGCTCGGTAATGCAGGTAATTATTTTTACTCATAAATGTTCTGATCATAATCGCATGGTTAAAATCATTATTAAAACCCATATAGCCAATTGCTCCTGCATAAAAATTACGCCCTAACTGTTCATATTGATCTATTAATTGCATGGCTTTATATTTTGGCGCACCACTTAACGTACCCGCCGGATAAGTATCGGCTACCACCTTAAAAGCACTTACCTCATCTTGTAAATTTCCACTTACTTTAGATACCAAGTGAATTAAGTGAGAATAATATTGAACTTCTTTGAACGACTTTACTTCTACTTCGCTACAATGTCTGCTTAAATCGTTTCTAGCCAGATCAACCAACATCACATGCTCTGCGCTTTCCTTAGGATCTTCTTCCAGTTTTTTGGCCAAAGCTGCATCTTCTTCATCATTGCCCGTTCTTTTAAATGTTCCCGCTATCGGAAAAACAGTAGCTACATTATTATTAATGGTAATTTGCGCTTCGGGCGAAGATCCAAATAGTTTAAAACTACCATAATCAAAGTAAAAAAGGTAGGGAGAAGGATTAATGGATCGTAAGCAACGATACACATTAAATTCATCTCCTAAAAAACCCTGACTAAACGCTCTCGAAGGTACAATCTGAAAAACATCGCCGCGGTAAATGTGCTTTTTCAATTGCTCAACAATGTTGATAAACCCTTCATCGGTTAAGTTAGACTGCTCTTCACCATTGGTTTTAAAACTATATTCAGGGAAATTTTTGTTCTGAATCAGATATTCGATTTTAGCTAGATCTTCATTTTCGTCGGCGTTAAATACATTTTTTGTTAACGTAACCTCATTCTTAAAATGATCAATCGCAATAATATAGCGATAAATATGATACTGCATTACTGGGATTTTATCTTCATCCGGCGTAGCCGAAGTAAAGGTAATGTCCTCGAAGTGCGGGATGGCATTCCAAGTAAAATAACCAAATAGCCCTGTAGAAATATGCTTCTCCTTTACTTGATTGATAATCTCAAATCTCGCTTTAAAGGCCGCAATCTCCTCTGTTAATATAAAATCTACTTTACTTTCTTTTGTCCCATCGGGGAAATAGGAGCTCAAAACCCCATCGTTTAAAATAATTCCCGCAACAGGTGCCGCACAAACATAACTTGTGGCATTCTCACGACTATGGTAATCCGAACTTTCGAGTAAAATGGTATTTGGAAAAACATCGCGCAAGCGTAAATAAATACTTACTGGCGTGGTTGTATCTGCTAATCTCTTTTTACTGTGTGTTTGTATTTGATATGTGTTCATTGTTATTCAATTATTCTTTCAATTTTTAGCCATCGTGTTCATCCTTCCGCCTCGTACATCCTTCCGTCTTCTCGAAGGAGGTACGACTGAGAGATCTTATTACACTAATCGTATAGATTTCTCCTCGCTACGCTGCGTTCGAAATGACGAGTTAATATAAACAAAAAACCCGGCGTGTGGTTACGTCGGGTTTTGAAATGTGTTTAGGTTTAGGTTGATAAACTATAAAGTACACAAAGCTTCGACATAACTCTTGTTAGAATTACCACTCCATTGCCATGTATGTATATTGTTAATCATTGAGCAGCAAAAATATACATAAAGTTAAGAAATCAAAATGTTTTGAACTTTATTTTAAATAAATCATTCTACACTTAAAATTCAAGCAATCCTACCAATCCTATAATCCTAGCCAAATCCTAGCAAGCTTTTAGAAGGATCACTACTAACCATCGTAAAAATAGCGACTACAATTATAATTAAGGCTATGCCAAAAAATATTGCGATGCTTTTGTGCTTGGCCACACCATCGATACCTTTTTTGGATTTTGCATTACCAATAGTGATTAAAACAATTGCTAAAACCATCATAACAACGTGTTCTACCTTCCAATAGCGATACATCGCATCGGCCATAGGCCCTTTCGTTAGCGGACTTAAAAAGTATAAGATTACACCAAAAACCAATTGTATATGCGCACTTATTAAAGTAAATACATTTAATTTTCTATTTCCTTCAGTATAACTCTTATTTCCCATCCAGCCCATAACGGCATTAATTACGGCAATCAGTAAAAGGATAATCACTACATAGCGCCACCCTGAATGAGCATTTTTTAAAATTTCGTAAGTATTCATCGTTTTTTCTTTCAAAAATAATAAATAATTAGCTTGAAAAATAATTCATACTTATTTATTACCGCTCTTAACATCATATTAACCTGTGAACACAAGATAAAACAATTTGATAACCGAAAATAACGATTTTCTTAATTTGAGGAAGAGACATTTGCAGCGAACTAATTTTTCGTTTTATGAATAAACTTTTCCTTTACTTAGCTTTTATTTCTTTGTTGTTTTTTAGCGCTACAAAATTGTATGCCCAAACAACACAAGCATCAATCTCTGGTTTAATTTCCGACGAGCAAAAAAAACCCATTCCAGGCGTATCTGTTCAGGTAAAAAATGAATCCACTGGTTTTAATACCAAAACTGCAACAAATGCTTTTGGAGAATATACTTTCAAAGAGCTTCCCTTAGGTGGCCCTTATACTGTTACGGCAAGCTATATTGGTTTAGGCGAACAAACCCGAGCTGGTTATATGCTAAACCTCGGCGATTTGGTTAAAGTAAACATCACCATGCAAGCAACTGCGCAAAGATTAGAAGCAGTAGAAGTTATGGCCTCTGGCTTAAGAAACAAAGCACAAACGTTTGGTGCATCAACCGAGATTTCGGCTAAGGCCATCACGCAATTACCTGTTAATGGTCGTAGTTTTTCGTCGTTAATGGATTTATCACCGCTAACCCGTGGTGGTGGCATCTCTGGGCAATTAAGCTCCTCAACTAACTATACCCTTGATGGTATGACGGCAAAAAACCCTACTTCAGCCGGAAGTACAACAAGTAGAAGCGGTGCGCCCTATTCTATTTCCATTGAAGCAGTTAGAGAGTTTAAGGTGGTAACTAACCAGTACGATGTAACTTTGGGTCGCGCAGGCGGCGGGACAATCACAGCGGTAACCAAATCGGGTACCAACCAAATTAGTGGTAGTGCATTTTCCTATGGCAGGGCCGATTGGCTAGCTAGTGCATATGACATTAGAGGCGTAAAACGTGATGTAGATTATTCGACTTATCAATATGGCTTTACTTTAGGTGGACCAATTATTAAAGATAAATTACACTACTTTGTAGGCTGGGATCACCAAAAAGATGCGCGTCCGTTAATTATTGCGGATATTAATACGCCTGCAGACGAAGCAAGATTTAACATCACCAACGTTACTTTGAATAGCTTTTTAACTGTTGCGCAAACCAAATATGGTGTTGCAAATTCTGCACAATTTGGCTCATTCAATAAAAAACGGGGTACTGATGCTGGCTTTGCTCGTGTAGATTGGCAAATTAATGATAAAAATCTGTTAACTGTTCGCAATAACTACACAAATGATCGAAACCCACTAGGCTTAACAGATAATACCGCAATTAACTTCTTCGAAAGTTATGGGAATGATAAGAATGTAGACAATAGTTTATTAGCAACCCTACGTTCTACGATTAACAGTAAAGTTACGAATGAACTAAAAGTACAACACTTATATACTTTTCAAGCAAGTACACAAAACGACCAGTTAAAGTTTAATATTCCTAGGGCAATTGTAGGTAACTTAACCTCGCTATTAACCGATGGTACTACAAGATCTACCTCAGTTCAAATTGGTGGCCATCGCTTTGCACAAGAAGGATTTACCAATAATGTATTGCAATTGGTAGACAATTTTTATTACAATACCGATAAGGCAAAATATACTTTTGGTGTGGATTTGATGTATACGGATGCAACTTCTTTATATGGTAGTGAGGTAAACGGGCGTTTTGAGTTTACTAATAGTGGTTCTGGAGCAACGGCGCAAACTTCATTACAAAACTTTAATAACCTTATTCCAAACCGCTTTTATCGCGAAGTGCCTTTGGTAGCCGACCTAACTGTAAACGCAGGCATCTGGAACGCAGCTATTTTTGGTCAGATGCAAACCAATTTGGGTGTTGGACTTGATTTTATTGGCGGTTTACGCTTAGACTACAGCAGATACCCAACTTCGCCCTTAAACCAAACGTTGTTTAATGCGATAGGCGTTAGAACAGACAACAAACTTTCTCAGTTATTATTACAGCCACGTATTCAGTTAAATTGGGATATTAACGAAAAACATACAGACTATATCCGTTTAGGCGCTGGTATTTTTGGTTCTGATGTAAACAATTATGTTACGATTAACAACCTTACTTTTGATGGTAAGCACTTAGCTACAGTAGATGTTTTTGGTTCAGACGTACCTACGCCAAACTTTACTGGCTATAGAAATGGAACGGTAAGCACGCCAACGCTTGCTGCTTTTCAGGTACCAACCATTAATACGTATGCAGAAGATGCTCAAATACCTGTAGTTTATAAGGCAAACTTATCTTACAGCAAGATAATTAATGATAAATTAAAAATTGGGATTACTGGCTATGCTACTTTAGGTAGACATAATTATATGTATGTAGACAGAAATATGGTAGCAAATCCATTCTTTACGCTAAGCAATGAGGGCAATAGAGGGGTATTTGTACCTTCAATTTTAGCTAATGGTGCTTCAGATTGGAAAACTGGTCGTTTAACCAACCAATTTGGTAGGGTATTAGAATTAAATAGTAAAGGTAGCGTAAACCAATTCGCAGCTGTAATTGATGCAACTTGGCAGTATTTTAAAGATGGCGATATTACTGCTAGTTATACGTTAAATGATACGAAAGACAATACCTCCTTTAATGGAAATGTAGCCAACTCTGCAACCTTATCCTTATTGGTAAAAGACGATCCTAGAAATTTAAGCAATGTTTCTTATTCTGATAATCATTTCCGTCATAAAGTTGTGGTTTATGGTACCTTGCCAACATTTTGGGGTGTAAAAGTTGGCATTCGCTATTCGGGCATTGGAGGTACACGTTATAGCTTGGTTTCGGGTGCAAATAACAACGGCGACTTTGTTGCAACCAACGATCTTGCCTATATTTTTGATAGAAATAATCCTAATGTACCTGTAAATGTTCGCACAGGTTTACAGACCCTATTAGATAATCCTTTAGCCAGTCAGAGCATAAAGGATTATATTCTTAAATATGAAGGAGGTTTTGCTCAGCGTAATGGAGGTATTAACCGTTTCTTTGGTGTGGTTGATTTGCGTCTTGCCAAGAAAATCAAGCTTTACAAAACACACAATGTAGAATTTTCTGGCGATGTGTTTAACGTTGGGAACTTGATTAAAAGAAAATGGGGCGTAACAGAAACATTAGGTAATCAAGCTTTATATGCCCTTGGTATCCCGGCGGCTAATGGCAATCTTGCAGTTCCTAATTTTGATACAACGAATAAAGTATTTAACTACCGTGTAAACAACTCGGGCGTAGTTAATCCATCCGGTAATCCATGGCAAATTCAGTTAGGAATACGTTATGGATTTTAATTAAAATTAATATTCTCAGCCCTATCTGCGTAAAAACAGATGGGGTTTTTGTGTGTAAAATAACAGTTAGATATATAATAAATCTTAATTTATCAATAGATTTAAAATATTATTAAAACTAAAAATTTATGAAGAAAATTCTACTTGCGCTCGCGCTGGTATTTTCTACTGCATTTTTGTTTGCTCAGCAAACGTATCCAGTTAACGGCTCTTACGACGTTAGACCAGGAATGTATGCGTTTACCAATGCAAACATTGTAGTAAATGCCAACCAAACAATTAGTAACGGCGTGTTGCTAATTAAAGACAAAACCATCCAATCTGTAGGAACTGGAACTGCTATTCCAAAGGGATATGTAGTGATAGACTTGAAAGGAAAATACATTTATCCTTCGCTAATTGATGCTTTTACGGCTTATGGTATCCCTGAAGGAAACCGTGCAACAGCAACAGCTGGAGGTTTTTTTAGCAGACAATCTGTTTTTACCTCTACAAAAAAAGGTGCATACAATTGGAATGAAAGTATCCGTTCAGAAGTTGAAGTAAGAAACATTTTTACAATCGATACTAAAAAGGCAGACGATATGCGCAAAGCCGGTTTTGGCAGCGTAAATGCAATTAGTAGAGATGGTATTGCACGTGGCACATCAGCAGCCGTTACTTTAAACGATGGCAAAGAGAATGATGTGATGCTAAACGATCAAAGTGCAGCAAATTACTCTTTTAATAGAGGAACTTCAAGTAACGATTATCCTTCTTCCTTAATGGGTTCCATTTCCCTATTGCGTCAAACCTATTTAGATGCAAATTGGTACAAAGGACAAAAAGAAGAATATAATATTTCTTTAGATCAATTTAACAAACAACAAAACCTTCCTCAACTATTTGAGGCCGATGGATGGGCAAATATTTTACGTGCCGATAAAGTGGCTAAAGAATTCGGAAAATCGTATATCATTAAATCAACTGGTGATGAATATCAGCGTATTGATGCGGTTAAAGCAACTGGGGCTACACTAATTATTCCAATCAGTTTCCCAAAAGCTTACGATGTGGAAGACCCAATTGAAGCTAGAAATTTAAGTTTAGCGCAATTAAAAGGTTGGGAATTAGCCCCAACAAACCCAGGTATACTTGAAAAAGCAGGGGTTAAATTTGCATTAACTACTTTTGGCCTAGAAACGCCTAAAGAGTTTTGGAGCAACATTCAGCTTGCTATCACCAATGGCTTAACCGAAAAGCAAGCCTTAATGGCCGTTACAGAAATACCTGCAGCAATGCTTGGCGTTAGTGATAAAGTTGGGTCTATCGAAAAAGGTAAATTGGCCAATTTTTTAATCACCTCCGATAACCTTTTTAAAACTGGAAATATCATATTCGAAAACTGGGTACAAGGCAAACGCTATGTGGTGAGCAAAATGGATGTTACCGACTTGCGTGGCACCTATTCAATAAATATCGACGGCATTGGCACTGCGTTATTAAAAATTACTGGTACTGCCGCTGTACCTACCGCCGCAATTGAACGCTTGGGTACAGATAGCGCAAAAGTAAATGCTACTTTTACACGAAATGGCGATTGGGTAAACATAAATTTTAACTTAAAGAAAAATCCAGTTGGTGATGTTCGTTTAAGTGGTTACTTAACTGATTCTGCTCCATTAAAATTTAGCGGTGATGTGATTGTGAATGCAATTGCCACTGGTTCTTGGAATGCCACATTTAAAGAAGCCGCTAAAGAAACGCCAAAACGTGATGAGCCTGCTAAACCTGCAGTTACCATGGGCCCTCTAATTTTCCCATTTATTGCTTTTGGAAATGCAATTGTACCAGTACAAGAAACAGTTTTGCTTAAGAATGCTACGGTTTGGACCAATGAGAAACAAGGGATATTACAAAATGCGGATGTACTTTTAGAAGGCGGGAAAATTAAAGCTGTAGGTAAAAATTTATCAGCAGGTACTGCAAAAGTAATTGATGCAACCGGAAAACACATCACTGCTGGTTTAATCGATGAGCATTCGCATATCGCTGGAAGTGGTGGCATTAACGAAGGCGCACAATCAGTTTCTGCTGAAGTACGTATCGCCGATATCATTAACTCTGAAGATGTAAATATTTATCGCCAATTGGCAGGTGGCGTTACTTCATCTCAAATTTTACATGGCTCGGCAAATGCAATTGGTGGACAAAGTCAGTTAATTAAATTACGTTGGGGGAAAACACCTGAAGAATTGAAATTTGCTGGTGCCGATGGTTTCATCAAATTCGCATTGGGAGAGAACGTAAAACAAAGCTCATCTACCAGTAGCACACGTTTCCCATCAACCCGTATGGGCGTAGAGCAAGTATTTGTTGATGCCTTTACCCGCGCTAGGGAATATGAAAAAGCATTAGCTGTTAAAGGAAATAATGTGCGTAGAGATTTAGAATTAGATGCTTTAGTAGAAATTTTAAACAACAAGCGTTTCATTACTTGTCACTCATACGTACAAAGTGAGATTAATATGCTAATCCATGTTGCAGATAGTTTAGGCTTTAAAATTAATACGTTTACACACATTTTAGAAGGCTATAAAGTGGCCGATAAAATGAAAGCGCATGGCATTGCAGCCTCTACTTTTTCAGATTGGTGGTCGTATAAAATGGAGGTTCAGGAAGCCATCCCGTATAACGGAAAAATTATGCACAATGTGGGTGTTACCACTGCATTTAACTCAGACGATGCTGAAATGGCGCGCAGGTTAAATCAAGAAGCGGGTAAATCTGTATTATATGGTGGCGTACCAGAAGAAGAGGCATTGAAATTTGTAACCTTAAATCCGGCCCGTATGCTGCACATCGACAGCAAAGTTGGTAGTTTAAAACCAGGTAAAGATGCCGATATAGTGGTTTGGTCTGCCCATCCATTATCTATTTATGCAAAAGCTGAAAAAACCTTTGTTGATGGTATTGCCTATTGGGATATTGACCGTGATGCGCAAGTTCAAAAAGCCCAAACTACAGAAAAAGCACGTATCATTCAAAAACTATTAGATAGCAAAAGCGCAGGAGCACGTACCCAACGTCCAGCCGGAGAAAGACCACCGCGACTTTATCATTGCGAATCGGAAGAAGATTATTGGGCTGAAATAAATCAATTGAAAGGAGAATACAATCATGAATAAATACATCAGCACGGCAATCGCTTTATTTGCTTCAGTTAGTTTAGCTTTCGGACAGGCAAATATTTCTCCGGCAAAGCCGCAAAGTCAGAAAATTATCATCATGGGCGCTACCATCCATACTGGTGATGGGGTTGTTATTCCGAATGGATATTTAATTTTGGAGAAAGGCAAAATAACAGGCGTTGGTGATGCAACTGTAGTTAAATTTAGTACAGATGGTGCAAAGCTAATTACTGCAAACGGGAAACACATTTATCCTGGATTTATTTCATCTATTACCAACTTAGGTTTGGTAGAAATCGAATCGGTTAAAGCAACG
>JACMOW010000004.1 GCA_014377775.1 Pedobacter sp.
AAAATATAAAAAACACTCCTTATTAACTTCAATGATAATGCTTGTTATCTTCCAATCGCTCATAGCCTTAAAAACCATAACAGTTAACAACCAGAGGAAAATCATTTTTTTTACGCTACAAAAAGGATACGCAGTAGCATTGATAAATACACAAAAAGCAATTTTATTGAGCAGTCTTAAAGTAAACGACAAAAATTTTCAATTTTATATTCAACCTGTGTTCAACCAACTTCGAATAAAACATATTCATTTTATTGAATGGGAAATAGATACAAATCTTATTTTTTTTACAAAAAAGAACCATCAAATTAACTTCGCTGGCTATCGAATTTTATTGTTAGATAGATTCTTCGACCGCAAAATTATAAGCAAATCACTAATTTTTAATACGGTTTGGTTACATCAAAACCCAAACCTTCGAATAACAGATTTACGAAAGTCGGTTACATTCGAATCGATAGTGATCGATGCAACTAATTCCAACTATAATTTAAAAGCATATGTTGATGAGGCAAATAAATTTCAAATCCAATCTCATGTTTTAAAGAAAAATAAAGCATATTTGGTAGACTTAAATAATCAACCCTGATGAACGAATCTATTGTTTTATACAAAGTAGTAGACAGAATAGCCACAATTACCCTAAATAGGCCAGAAAAAAGAAATGCCTTAAACCCCGAATTGGTAACTTTATTAACGGCATTTTTGAATAAAGCTGGAGATGATGATAATGTAAAAATTATTATTCTAAAGGCAAATGGTCAAACTTTTAGTGCTGGTGCAGATTTGGCCTATCTACAGCAATTACAACAAAATAGCTACGAGGAAAATTTGGCCGATTCCAATCACTTAAAAACACTATTCACTACCATTTTATATTTACCAAAAATTGTGATTTCACAAGTTGAAGGTCATGCTATAGCTGGTGGTTGTGGGTTGGCTACGGTATGTGATATAATTTTTGCCGTTCCAGAAGCCAATTTCGGTTATACTGAGGTTAAACTCGGGTTTGTACCTGCTATCGTATCTTGTTTATTAATGCGCAAAACAAGCGAAACTATAGCGAAGCATATTTTATTAACCGGAGATTTATTTTCTGCAGATACTGCTTTAAAATATAATTTAGTCACTTTTGTAACAAAATCAGACGAAATTTCTCAAAAGGTAAATGATTTTGCTTTAAATTTGTGTTGTAATTCATCAAGCAATGCGCTAAAAGTAACAAAGCAACTGATCAATGAAACTACTTATTCCGACCTCGAAAAAAGTTTAGCATTAGCGGTTAAAATCAATGCCAAAGTTAGGGAAAGCGACGATTTTAAAACTGGAATTGCTTGTTTTGTTAACAAAGAAAAAATTAAATGGTAAATTAATCTCAAAACGAAAATTATGTTCAAATCTATCAAAACTGGCGTTCTAGCCGCAATTTTAATTAGTATGGCAATTGTTGCCCATGCACAAAAAAAAATAACTGAAGGTACTTTAGTTTACGGAATGGAATATAAAGTTGAAACTCCAGGAGCTCCGGCAGAAACAAAAGTGAAATTTAATGGTGATGTTTCTAAAATGGAAATTATTTCAGGACCAGCTACCATTGGTATTCTTATGGATATTAAGGTTGGAACTGGGTTGATACTGGTTGACGTACCTGTTGCTCAAATGCAAAAAGCCGCTAAATTAGCAAAATCAGATGTTGAAGAGATGAATGCTGCTAAACCCAAATTATCTGAATTTAAAGCTACGGGAGAAAAAGTTATGATTGCAGGATATAACGCAGAGAAATACACCTATAAAAACGACAAAGGCGAAAATGCAGTAATGTGGGCAACTTCAGAGCTAGAATTGCCCCTAAATTTAGTTACTTCAGATTTTAAAGATTTTAAAGGAACAGTTTTAAAATATGCTGATGCTAACGCTACAGTAACCTTAAAATCTATAAATGAAACTAAGATAGGTGTTTTATCTGTTACTGCTGTTCCCTCAGGCTATGACGAAATTACTTATGCAGAATTAAAAGCCATGCAAGGTGGTGGAGAATAAGGTTTAAGAAATAACCAAGCAGGCTTTTATCATCGCTTTTTATTAAATTAGCTGCCAATGTTTAAAAGCCTGATTTTTTTTGTCCGATTTTTTGCTTTTTGGCTGCTATTTTTTCTAATGGATCGCCTTGCTTTTTTATTCATTTTTCATCGAAAAATTACAGAAACTCCATTTAGCGAACGTGTCTTAACCCTCTATCATGGAATAAGGCTAGATGTATCCATGACAGCTTATTTAGCTGTAATTCCTTTACTAGTTTTCATTTTTTTGTTTTTTAGTGCAAAATCCAACATTTCACTCCATTGGATCAAGTTATACGATAAGATTTTTATAATGATATTCAGCCTTTTAGCTGTAATTAACTTTAACATCTACCGCGAGTGGGGAAGCAAGGTAAATGTTCAAGCCTTTGGCTTTTTAATTGATACACCAAATGAAGCATTAGCTTCAAGCGCTTCATCGCCAATATTGCTCAGTATTATCGTATTTCTTGTACTAGTTACAATCTCCCTTTACTTTCATACTAAAATTATTAGAACTGAATTTGAGTTAAAAAAAGTATCCATTTGGATAAAAACAGCAATTGCGATACTCCTAATTGGCGCTAATTTTATAGGCATTAGAGGTAGCATTGGTGTGGCCCCAAATAACCAAAGCATGGCCTATTTTAGCAAATATCAAATTCTGAATCAGGCATCAGTTAACACTGCTTGGAATTTATTATCAAGTATATTGGCCTCAAAAAAGACCAAAAAAAATCCATATTTATATTTAAATAGTGCCATAGCCACCAAAAATGTTGCCTACTTATACCATACCAAAAAAGATACTACACAAACCATTTTAACCACTACAACTCCAAATGTTGTGATTTTTATACTCGAGAGCTTTACGGCAAACCTTACCAAAACACTAGGAGACGAAGATGGAATTACGCCTCATTTCGATACCCTCATTAATAATGGTTTTTTATTTAGTAAAATTTATGCTACTGGAAATCGTACAGATAAAGGTCTAATTGGCAGCTTAACGGGATTTCCATCTTTGGGAACTGGAAGTATTGTTAAATGGCCCGAAAAAATGCAAAAGATCCCCGCAATAAGTCAGAAATTTGAACAAAACAAATATCAAACTTCTTTCTTTTACGGAGGTGAATCAGAATTTGATAATTATAAAGCATTTATTTTAAGCCATGGTTATCAAAACTTAATCGATAAAAACAGATTTGATCAAAAAGATTTGAATTCAAAATGGGGAGCGTATGACGATTTGGTGTTTTCTAAGCAATTAGAAGCTATGAATAAATCCAAACAACCTTTCTTTTCAACTATCCTATCATTAACCAACCACGAACCATTTGAATTACCTACTGCTTATAAGTTTGGGAAATCAAGCCCAATACAGCGCTTTAAAAGTACAGCGTATTACACCGATTCGTGTATCAATGCCTACTTAACTAATGCAAAAAGGCAGCCTTGGTACAAAAAAACTTTATTTATTTTTGTAGCCGATCATGGACATATTTATCCTAAAAACAAATACGATGTATATCAGCCCGAACGCTATCATATTCCACTTTTGTTTTACGGAGATGTTATAAAAGATGAATTTAAAGGTAAAAAATTAGATAAAATTGGGAGTCAGCAAGACCTAGCCGCTACCTTACTTTCACAACTTAACCTTTCTGCTAAAGAATTTAAATGGAGTAAAAATTTACTAAACCCCTACACGAAAGACTTTGCCTTTTTTAGTTGGGACAATGGATTGGGTTTTATAAATGCAAATCAATGTGTTACATTTGATAATGTTGGAAAAACGGTACTATATCAAACAAATCCGAATACTAAAACCAATCTCAATTTTGGAATGTCTTACTTACAAACTGCATATCAACAATTTATAAACTTATGAACCTAATAAAATTTTTATTCGCAATTGCGCTGCTCACTTTTTTTACTGGAACTTATACCAATAGCTACGCACAAACAGGGGGTGTAAACTGGACCAAATCTGGAAACGCTTATTACCAAAATGTTGATGGAGAAATTATCACAGTTACCTTACCAAAAAACGAACGTAAAACTATAATCAGTAAAACCTTGCTTACTCCTGCAACTAGTGCAACTCCACTTTCGGTTCGAAGTTTTAAATTAACAGATGATGGCACTAAGGCCTTAATTTATACCAACACCAAAAAAGTTTGGCGCCAGGATAGTCGTGGAGACTATTGGGTTGCTAACATCACCAATAACACTTTAACTAAAATCGGTAAGGATAAACCGGAATCCTCACTAATGTTTGCGAAATTTTCGCCAGATGGGAATAAAGTAGCATATGTAAGTAGACATAACATTTATGTAGAAGATTTGGCAACAAACACAACAAAAGCATTAACAACTGATGGAACAAGCAGAATGATTAATGGAACTTTTGACTGGGTGTATGAAGAAGAATTTAATTGCTTAGATGGTTTTCAATGGAGTCCAGATGGAAAGTCTATCGCCTATTGGCAAATAGATGCCACTAAAATCAAAAACTTCTTGATGATGAACAATACCGACTCCATTTATTCATTTAACGTTTTAGTTGAATATCCTAAAGTTGGGCAAGATCCTTCATCGTGCAAAATAGGAGTTATAGATATAGAAAATGCAAAAACAAATTGGCTTGCCGTACCTGGCGATAACATACAACATTACATTCCCCGTATGGAGTGGATCCCCAATACAAATGAAGTAATTTTACAGCAACTAAATCGCGAGCAGAACGAGAGTAAAGTATTTGTTGCAAACATAAGTTCGGGTAGTATTATTGAAATTTACAAAGAAACGGATAAAGCTTGGATTGATCCTACTGATGGCTGGATTTGGTTAAACGGCAACAAAGAATTTATATGGGAGAGTGAAAAAGACGGTTGGAGGCATTTGTACAGAATAAGTAAAGATGGAAAAAAGCAAACCTTAATTAACAATGGTAATTATGATATAATGGGGGTTAATTTAATCGACGAGAAAAACAATCTCGTTTATTTTTCTGCATCGCCCATTAACGCCACTCAAAAATATCTTTATAAAACAAAATTAGATGGCAAGGGAAAATTAGAAATGGTAACCTCTTCTGTTTTTCCAGGAACCCACAATTATTCCATTTCCCCGAATGGTTCATTTGCTAGCCATAGTTACAATAGCGCTATCGTTAGTCCGATAACCGAATGGATGAACTTTTTAACAATGAATCCATTAACAATGGAAGGTAGTATTACCAATCAACTAGCTAAGCAACAAGCTCCTAAAAACAAGGTAGAGTTTTTTAAGGTAAAAACAGAAGATGGGGTAGAATTGGATGGTTGGATGAAAAAACCAGATAATTTTGACCTTACTAAAAAATATCCTGTTGTATTTTATGTATACGGCGAACCGGCCTCACAAACAGCTGCAGATGTATTTGGTGCTGGAAGAAATAACTTATATGCTGGTGATATGGCCAAAGACGGATACATTTATATTTCCATGGATAATCGCGGAGCACCTGTTCCAAAAGGCACAGCATGGCGTAAAAGCATTTACAAAAACATCGGCGTAATCAATATTAGAGATCAGGCAATGGCCACCAAGAAATTACTCGAAACTTATTCATTTATGGACAAAGATCGTGTAGCAGTGCACGGATGGAGCGGTGGTGGCTCATCAACACTTAACTTATTATTCCAATACCCCGAAATCTATAAAACAGGGATTGCAGTTGCTGCGGTTGCAAATCAGCTCACTTACGATAACATTTATCAAGAGCGTTACATGGGTACACCTTTTCCTAGTACAGCAGCATATGTTAAAGGTTCGCCAATTACCTATGCAAAGAACTTAGTAGGCAATTTACTATACATCCACGGCACGGGTGATGATAACGTGCATTATCAGAACGCAGAAATGCTAATTAATGAGCTGATTAAAAATAAAAAAGTATTTCAAATGATGAGCTACCCTAATCGTACTCATGGGATTTCTGAAGGTGCGGGCACAAGGGCACATTTATCGCTCATTTTTACTAAATTTTTAAAAGAAAACTGCCCTCCAGGGGGAAGATAAAAATAGATTGCGATTTGCACTATAAGTTAAGATTGTTTCGCTAGATTTAAAATCAAAAAGTTTCCCGGTGGCCACGCTATTCAATTACAAGACTCCAGTAAAATTTTCCGAAGATTTTAAGAAATTTTACACATTAGTTAACTTGCGACAAGTAAGATCGCTAAGTGCATTCTTTTTTATTATTTCGGTACTATTTAGAGTCTTATCTTTCATCTACTATGGTGATGTGATAAAAGTGCAAAATTATGATACCTATTCTTCAATTAATTGGACACAGATGGGCGGTATGTTTTGCCTTTTATTGTTAAGTAGCATTACATTAAAGTTTTATCCCAATAAATTTTTCCTCCAAAAAACCATTACTTTTTTATTTGTTTATTTTCTGCTTTTAATTACATTCAGCGTAAGTTATACAGTTTCGCTTCATAACACAAAAAACACATTAATTATATTTTTAATTGGTATTGCTACAGTTAGTTTATTTTTCTCGCTAGAGTATCTTGAAATATTGCTAGTTACAGTTTTCATCACTTTAGTGTATTGGTTAACTATGTTAGATGCAAAAATCAGTTTTGATGACAAAATGATTAACTTTTTTGCTGGAACCATTTTAGGTTTCATCTTGTTTTGCTTTTCGAGATATAGCTATTTCTTTAAATCGCAGCATTTTGTAAGGCTTAAACAATTAGAAGAAAAAAATTTAGAAGTAGAAAAACTTCATACACAACAGGGAGAAATTTTGGGATTTGTAGCTCACGATTTACGAAACCCTTTAAATAATATTGAGGCGCTAAGTACTTTACTTAATAATGAAAACCCAAAGGAAGAACTCAAACTCATTCTTAGTGCTGCAATACAAGCAAAAAACATCATCAATGATTTAATTGAAGCAGTTAAAACGGATAAAAATAAACTCGATACACAGGCGTTAAATTTAAATTCTTTTTTGATCTTAATTGTCGAAAAATGGAGAATAAATAGTAACCGAGAACTTATTCTTGATATCGAAGAACACGAAATTCTTGTTCAGGCAAATGCCTCCAAATTGGAACGGGTTTTAGATAATTTAATCAGTAATGGGATTAAATTTTCATCTGATGAAAAAAAAATCCACATTAGTTTAAAAAAAATCGCCAAACGCATAGAAATTAAAGTTAAAGATCATGGGATTGGCATTCCAATATCTCTCATTCCTTATATTTTTCAACAGTTTTCTCAAGCGGGAAGAAACGGTTTACATGGCGAAAAATCTATTGGTTTAGGTTTACACATTTCGAAAAAGATAATGCAGCTCCATGGGGGTGAATTGTTAGTTGAAAGTGAAGAGAATAAAGGAACTACTTTTACCGTATTGTTCCCTATCATTACGTTTTAAAAATTTTCTTGTTTATTGGTGCTTGAAAATAAATTTTTCGCAAAATTCACCAGAAAAAGCTCCTTTTTGGCTCGAGTTACAGCAGTATACAGCCACCTTAAAAAATCGAGATCAACCATTTCTTCAGTTAAATAGCCCTGATCTACAAAAACAGCATCCCATTGTCCGCCTTGTGCCTTATGGCAAGTAACAGCATATGCAAATTTAATTTGTAAGGCATTGTAATACGGATCTTCCTTAATGGCCAACATTCTTGCTCTTTTATTGGAAATATGTTCGTAATCCTGCAACAAACCATCAAACAGTTGTTTACTCTGAATACTTGATAAATTAGGTGTTTCAGATTGTAAGGTATCCAATATCACCTTACAGGTTATGGTACCTACATCTGGGAAATCTAAAAAATCTAAGTTAACCTCAGCAAACCTAAATCCATATCGTTCTTCCTCCTTTCGTACGCGAACTACCTTGGCCATATCGCCATTGGCTATAAATTCAGTTTCTGGATTCTCGGGTAACCAAAAGTAATTATTACGCACCACCATAATCTGATCGCCACCACTTAGCTCTTCATCCCTATATAATAGCCTAGATCGGATCTGATTGTTGTATACATTTGCCGACTTATTAGATCTGCATACCACCAATGAGTTTTCGATGCCAAATTTTCTATAGGCGTATTCTAAGCCTTCAACCAATTTTGCACCAGTCATGCTAAACAAATCAGTATAGCCTTGCGATTTAAATTGTGGCAGATTAATGCTGTTTTCATCATAATGATTAATAATATTACGCAACATGGTCGCATTTGACAAAATTCCAGATTTTTTCTCTTGCCGAACCACTTCTTTGAGTTCAACTGCTGTTACCATTAAGTTAAAATGTGCATGTAGGTATTTTTCATTCAAAGCAGGACTATCCAAACTTCCAACAGGGGGTAATTGAGCAATATCACCCACAAATAGTAAGCTACAATTTTTATCCTTTCCAGTTGATGAAGGCTGATAAACAAATTGAATAAGATCTTTAAGAAAGGATGATCCACTCTGTTGATTCCATTCGTCGGCGATCATCGAAGCTTCATCTACAATAAATAAGGTATCTTCTGCTAAATTAGGCGACAACTGAAATGCCATCTCTAGAGATACCGCCGATCGCATTCTATAAATTTTCTTATGGATCGTTAATGCTCTTTTACCTGTATAAATACTGATTACCTTTGCTGCTCTGCCAGTAGGAGCTAATAACACCCCTTTTAAATTAAAATGAGGTAAAGCCTTCACCAACGCCGCTATAGAAGTGGTTTTACCAGTACCAGCATAGCCTCTCAGAACGAAACAGCGGCTATCTTGCTTTTCAGTTAAAAAAAAGGAAACTTTTTCACAAAATATTAGCTGTTCTTGAGTAGGGGTAAATTGATAGCTTTGAGAAATTAAACTGGCTTTATCCATTTAACAAAGATGCAATGGTAATGTTATAGAAAAAAGAATTATTTTTGTAGAAGATGAATACCCAAAATAGTATCCTTTTAATCGATCCAGCATTTGATACCAATACATCTGTAAACTGTTGTTTATTGCTAAAAACGAGTATAGATAGCATTTCTTATGCTATTCTTGATAAAGAAGCGAATAAAATTGTTGCTGTTTTTGATCAACAGGAATGTGAAGATGTATCGAACATATTAAGTGACCACTTAAAAAATGACGTCTATTTGAGGTTAACTTTTAATGAAATTAAGCTTGCCATTTATACTGAAAACAATATTTCTATACCCAATTCACTTTACAATAGTGATAACCCAAAGTTAGATTCTAAATTTTTCACTCAACCTTATTCTGAAAATTTATACACTACTACTCATCAAAATTTTGGATTTACATCGGTGTTTTCATTTTCTAAAATAACCGATGAAATCATTAATCAATCTTTCGCGAACAGTAAAAAGTATCAGCCAAACGACATGCTATTAAAACTAGCCGAAAACATTCCCGACACTTCATTACTATTAGATTTTACGGCGGGTTCAATCCATATGCTCTTTCTTAAAAATAAACAAGTCGTTTTTCAACAATGTTATGAAACAGCAAACGCCGAAGAATTTAATTATTATATTTTGCTGATTATTAATCAATTAGCGATTAACACAAACGAAACTCCAGTATATATTAGTGGCATCATACATGATGGTGACGAGAAATACAATTGTTTAAAGCAATATTTTAGCGCTGTTCAATTTCTTAATTTTGTTGATTTCAATCTCGATCAGCAGATTTTGGAAGATATGCCTTCTCATTATTATACTTCTTTATTAGCATTAGACCAATGCGTATAATTGGCGGAAAATTAAAAGGTAAGCAATTTAATGCGCCCGCTAAATTACCAGTTAGACCAACAACAGACATGGCAAAAGAAGCCTTGTTTAATATTCTTTATAATACCTACGATTTTGAAAATTGCAATGTACTCGATTTATTTAGTGGCACTGGAAGCATCAGTATCGAATTTGCCTCGAGAGGCATTAAACACGTAACTTCGGTTGATAAGCACCCAGGCTGTGTTCAATGGCTTAAATCGATCGCTGAAAATTATGATTTGCACGAAATAGATGCACAAAGGGCCGATACGTTTAAGTTTTTAGAACAAGACACAAACCAATATCAACTCATTTTCGCAGATCCACCTTATGATTTACCAAATATTCCATTGATTCCACAATTAGTGATGAAAAATGGATTATTAACTGATAATGGTACTTTAATCGTAGAGCATCCGCCTATGCTGAAATTAAATCAACTTCCTGGCTTTACAGAAATGAGAAAGTATGGAAATTCTTCTTTTAGTTTTTTTGAGAAGGTGATAGTTTAAGTTATCTTTGATTATGAAAATTGCTTTATTTCCTGGCTCCTTTGATCCGATTACGATTGCACACGTAGACATTTTGAATAGATCGTTACCTTTATTCGATAAAATAGTAATTGGCATTGGATTAAATAGTTCAAAACAGAGTTTTCTTTCTGCTGATCAAAGAGAAGAAATGGTGCGAACAATTTTTGCAGGAAACGCTAAAGTTGAAGTTCAACTTTATGAAGGCTTAACGGTAGATTTTTGCCGAAAAATTAATGCGAAATACATGGTAAGAGGCATTCGTTCAGCTTCAGATTTTGAATATGAGCGCGCTATTGCACAGATTAATCAAACCATGATGCCTGAAGTAGAAACCATACTTCTATTGAGTAAACCCGAATATTCTGCCATCAGCTCTACTATTGTAAGGGATATTTTAAGAAACAATGGAAATGTTAGTCCATTTGTACCAAAAGAAGCCCTAACTTTTCTTTAATCTATAATTAATTATCTATAACTGAATTTTTCTAGCTTTTAATACTTCCATGATCAACGGATAAGTATTTTTTAGCTTATTTTTAATCCCCGACTCATTCACCCATAACGCAGTTGTAATTCCTTCTTCTTTTTGTGGAATTAACTTGGGCTTTCCTTTAACTTCCATTTTATACCAACTGGTACTTTTTAACACTACTTTCGCATTTAATTCATAGATATGATAGGTTTTACATAAACGTTTTCCTCGCTTCTCTATTTTAACACCGCACTCTTCTTCCACTTCCCTTACCCCTGCAACCTTTACTTTCTCTTCCTTCTCCACCTTCCCTTTTGGCAAGTCCCATTTCTTATTCCTAAAAATGAATAAATAATCACCCTTGCTGTTCTCTACTAATCCACCAGCCGCTTTTATCCCTATACATTTTCCTTTAATTCCCTTAAATACTGTTTTAGGGCACTCATCAACCAAAAAGTAGTTCTTTTTACTTCCCTTAACAAGGTTTTTGTAAAATGTTATAAAATCAAAATTCTGTGTATCAAGTTGTTGTATTTTTTCCAATTGTTTAGGAATGCGATCTGTGATAAACAAAGTATTATCGTTGATATAAATTCTGTATTTTTGAGCCATGTATAATAAAAGTGATATTGAATTAAAGGTAGCTGAATTTTTATTACAAATTAAAGCAATTAAATTACAACCTAATAATCC
>JACMOW010000123.1 GCA_014377775.1 Pedobacter sp.
CATAATGTTAGTGCATTAGCTGGTCATGAAAACTACAAATTTCAAACTTCACAATTGTCAGCAACCAAAACAGGATTTAGCTACCCAGGTCAAACAGCTCTAGATAATGCAGCTGTAGTTGAAGCACCTCCAAGTTCAAGTGAAGACAATCAACGTATTGAAAGTTATTTTGGCAGTGTAAATTATAATTTTAATAAAACATATTTTTTACAAGGTAGTGTTAGAACTGACGGATCATCTCGATTTGCACCAACAACTCGTTGGGGTAGTTTCTATTCAGCATCTCTTGGTTGGGTAGCTACAAATGAAACATTTCTTAAAAATGTTAAATGGCTAGATTTTTTAAAATTAAGAGCTAGCTATGGTGAATCTGGAAACGATAATATTGGATTATTTTATCAATATGCTAACTATTATTATGCTGATGGTGTAGGTAATTTCTCCACACCCTCAAGATTAGCTAATCCTAATTTGAAATGGGAAAGTAATGCAGATTTAAACGTAGCAGTAGAATTTACTATACTTAAAAAACTAACTGGTACAGTTGAGTTATATGATAGAAGATCTAAAGACTTACTATTTTTAGTACCCTTGCCACCAGCATTAGGTTATAGCGGTGGTACTTATCAAAATATAGGTCAATCTAAAAACAGTGGTATCGAAGTTACTCTAGGTTATGCCCCGGTGCGTACTAAAAACTTCGATTGGAAAATTGATTTTAACATCACTTCTTTCAAAAACGTACTAACTAAATTACCACCTACACAACAAATTACTGGTATAGTTACAGGTAATAAAAAATACACTGAAGGAAAATCAATTTATGATTTTTGGTTACGTGAATTTGCTGGTGTCGATCCATCAACTGGTTTAAGTTTGTATTACCAAGATGTATTGGGTACAGATGGTAAAGCAACTGGCGTACGAAATTTAACAACTGATGGTGCCAAGGCAAGTTTTTATTATGTAGGAGGATCCTCTATACCCAAATTTAATGGTGGTTTAACCAACTCATTTAGATATAAAAACTTTGACTTATCTATTTTGTTAACCTATGCTTACGGTGGTAAATATTATGATGGTAACTACGGTGGTCTTATGTCAATAGGTTCTGCGGGTACTGCTTGGAGTACAGATATTTTAAAACGTTGGCAAAAACCAGGGGATGTAACAAACGTTCCACGTGTTCAAACAGCATCAGGTCAAGATTATGCTTCATCTCGTTTTTTGATAGATGCGTCGTACATAAGTATTAAAAATATTAATTTAGGTTTCGATTTACCGAAAAATGTTGCAAAAAAATTATTTATAAGCAACCTTAGGGTGTTTGGTAGCGTAGATAATGCATACATCTTTACTGCTAAAAATGGTGGTGATCCTCAACAAGATTTCGGTGGAAATCCTGGTTCTGGCTACCCTCCTTACCGCACAGTAACATTTGGTGTAAATGTTAAATTATAAAAACAAAAAAAATAAATTTTATGAAAAGTAATTTTTTGAAATTAACAATATTTGCAACTGCTTTTATGTTTGTTGCAACTAGTTGTAACAAAAACTATCTTGATGTGTCTCCGTCAAATGCAATTACACCCGATTTAGTTTATGGGTCTATCGCGGCTGTAAATTCGGCACAAACTAGTTCTTACCTATCTTTATTTGCATTTGGTGGTGGTAATGGAAGTACCAATCATGATAATTTTGGTCAGAAAGCTATCGATTTAGCTAATGACTTAATGGGTAATGATATGATTGTTCATACCGTTGGCTATGGTTGGTTTAACGCTGACTATCAGTATACGGAATGGCAAAATTCTACTTCTGCAAGAAGATCTGATAAAACATGGTCGTTTTATTACGATATTATCAAGCAGTGTAATCTTTTACTTGATAATGCTTCCGATCCTGCAAAAATTGTCGGTTCTACCGCTGCCGATGTTGAAAGAGTTAAAGGCGAGGCTCTTGCTGCAAGAGCTTGGTGTTATTTTAATCTGATTAATAATTTCCAACAAACGTATAAAGGAAATGAATCTAAACCCGGTGTTCCTGTCTACACAACAATATCTCTTGCAACTAAGGGTCGTGGCAAGGTATCAGATGTTTATACGCAAATAATTGCAGATTTAACTTTAGCTGAAACCTTATTAAATGGCAAAACACGTCCTGCTAAAACAAATATCGACGTTAACGTTGCAAGAGGTTTTAGGGCTCGTGTTGCTTTAGCTATGGAAGATTGGGCTACTGCGGCTACTTATGCAAATAAAGCAAGAACTGGTTATACACCTATGAATGCTACAACTTATGTAAATAGAGCAAGCTTTTCTACATTAAGTGTTGGCGAATGGATGTGGGGTTCTTTGATTCCTGCTAGTCAGGCTACGATTTATGCTTCTTTTTTCTCACACATCGATGCAAGCCAAGCAGGTTATGCGGGGTTGGGTGGTCAGAAAAAAATACCTAAGGGCTTATATGATTTGATTCCTGCAACTGATGCTAGAAAAAGTGTTTTTGCACTACCAACTTCAACTTCAACTTCTATTCCTCCATATTGCCAAATTAAGCATGAAGTACCAGTATCTGGAAGTTGGGCTGCTGATTATTTGTATATGAGAGCTGCTGAAATGTATTTAATTGAAGCTGAAGCTTTAGCCCGTCAAGGTCAGGATGCTCCTGCACGAATTGTGTTGGAAAGCTTAATTACTACAAGAAATCCATCATATTCTTCAGCCATTTTTTCTGGTACAACTTTGATTAATGAAATTTTATTGCAAAGACGTATTGAATTATGGGGTGAAGGATTTTCTCTATTCGATATTAAAAGAACCAAAACTGGGTTAAACAGATTGTCTGGCACTGGTAATCATGGTGTACCTAGCTTAAATCCAATAGTTTATCAAATCCCTGATGGCAGCCCATTATTCTTAATGCGTATACCACAAAGAGAACTTGATAATAATCCAGCTATGACTGCTGCAGATCAAAATCCGTAATTCAGACCTTTAAAATAAAAAAAATGCAGAAATTAATATTTAATAAATCAAAAATTGTAAGCTATTTATTGCTTGCCATCTTAGCAGCTACAAGTTTTAATTCTTGTACTAAGAATAACTTAGCAGTTGATGTAAGCCCTGTGGTTGCTCCTGATGCAGTTGCCTTTGTTCCCCCTACTGCTGTTAATAGAGTTTCTTATTACGTTAAAAGCACTAATGATCCTTTTATGATTCCTGTTGGAATCACAAATGTTAGTAGTGTAGATAGAACTTTCGCATTAACCTACACATCCAATAAAGCAATTGCAGG